>CAZUOJ010000016.1:2448-51255 GCA_964622325.1 uncultured Armatimonadia bacterium | reverse complement strand
CGCGGGCGACATAGCGCAGGCAATCCTTGTCGGCAAAGCCATCGTCATTGACGGCTTTATACAGTGCGGCAAAGGCCGGATCGGCTTGCCAGTCGGCGGGCCAGGCTTCGTTATGAGCGGCCCGTTGCACAAATTCGCCATTTTTGACGAGCCCGGCAGGCTGTGCCCCCAAGAATCTGCCCCCAAGCACACACAAAACAAAGGCCCCGAAGAGATAACACGCCTGTTTTTTTCTCATCGTCTTTCGCCTCTTATCCCAAGTGCTTTCCCGCTGTGAGTTTGTGTATTTTATCTTTTCCCTAAAGAAAGCCCAAAAGCCTGCCTGGAGAAGGCAGAATACGGAAAAATCGGCGAATGACGGCCCTGAGGGCACAAAATGTGTCTCCGCCCCATCCTGCGGCAGAGGATCTCGAGGGCTGCGGGCTGCGCCAGAAATCCGCCAAGAGGAGTCGTCCTGGATGAGCCTAACGGGCAGAAGAGGCAGGCTTGCCCAAAACTGCCTGTGTCAATGTGAGCACTTCCTCCATGGCAAAGGGCTTGCGCAGGAGGGCATAGGGTTTTTCCTCGCCCAGCACTTCCAGCGCAACCCGTAATGCATAGCCTGTCATCAGAACAATGGCCGTATCAGGGGCATATTTGCGGGCTTCGCGCAGCACTTGCGCGCCTGAAATGCGGGGCAAGGAAAGATCCACGAAAGCTAAGGCCGGGGGATTGAGGCGCATTGTCTCCAGAGCTAATTGTCCTTCGGAAACACTTTTTACTTCATAGCCCGAATCCGTGAGCACTTTGCGGAGCAAGTCGCGCATTCCGGGATCATCTTCCACAATGAGCACATACGGCGCCACTTTAAGACGGGCGGCCGGAGCAATGGAGGGCGTTTGCTCCGCGGCTTTTGGCCCTTCTTTTGTCTGGGAATCCTGTGTCACTTCCGCGGCCAGTTCCGCCGGCACTTCCGATAAGCCTGGCGAAAGCTCATCTGCCAGCGTCGCCATGTAGTCTGTAATTTCCACAATGTGGGCTAGACTTTTGCGCAGTTCCTGCAGATTTTCCTTGCGCAGCGCCCACTCGGCATTGCCGCGCAACACACTCAAAGAATTGCGCAATTGATTGGCTAATTCTGCGGTCAGGGCTGGACTCAACGGCGACAAAGGCAGCGCAGCAGAGAGCCCAGGACTTTCTTGGGGGAGCCCTGCTTTCGTTGCCGCGGCTGGCTCGGCCGGCATTTCAGGCCCCGCAATCGGCAGCTCAAAAGTAATTCGGCGCAGATGTGAGCCCACCGGTGCGCATTCCCAGCGCCCATGATGTTCCTCAATGACCCGAAAGATCGGCAAAGAAGCAATGTCCTCGGGCAACGGACAGGAAACGCCGCTTTCCGCCGCCGCTTCGGGCAGCGCTGTAGTCTCGCTGTATTTATTCACGAGCGCAAAAGTAAATATAATGGTGTTTTCTCCTGCCCGTACCTCCATCAATAGCTTGTCATCGGGCTCGGCGACAGCAACCATCGCCCGGCATAACTGCAAGAGGCTTTGCCCCAGCCGCGCCCGATCCACATTAATCGGCGGCAGCCCCTGGGGGATGTACCATTCCACCTCCACATTCTGAAGGCCCGCCTGAATCTCCAATAGCCGCCGCGTGCTGGCCAAGAGATGTCCCACTTCCACAAACTGTAAATCTAATTTTTCTTCCGCTGTTTGATCCGCATGCAAAATTTCCGCCAGCAGCGTTTGTAAGGCCAGCGTATGCTCTCCAATCGCTTCGATGACTTGCCAGCGCCGATTTTCATCCAGATATTCCGCCATCCCGCACAACGCTTCCGACAAAGAACGCAAATACGCCAGCGGCGCCAATTTGTCACAGGCCGAACGCGTCAAAGCGCGGGGATCCGCCTTCAAATCCCGCAAATCGCGGCACACAATAAGCCATCCTTCGATCTGCCCATTCATCCGACAGGGAATTGTTGAACACTCCACAAGCGGCAAATCCGCTTCGGGAAAACATCCCGTCCGTGTTTTAATGCTGCCTTCTTTTTGTCCTACATCTGCCAAAAGCCAGCTCAGGACTTTGTCGCGTGCGGACAGCGCTGCGCAGCTTTGCCCAATTAACTGTTCCTCTTTCATATCCAGCATTTTGAGCAAAGTCTCGTTCACGATGGACACGCGCTGCTGCGCATCGCACAATAATATTCCTTCGGCCAGATGGCGTAGAAGCTGATCATTAGCCTCTTTCTCCCGCCGCAAGACCTCAGCAAGCGAATAGGCGTACCAGGCAATTAAAATGAGCCCCATCGTACGGCCCGAGAAATGCCACAACGAAAAGGCATTGCCGTCCACGAGAGCGCTCCAAGACATGCCTAAATAGGCCAAGATGACCAGTCCTGTTAACAAGGCTAATTCTAAGCCGCGAAAGAAAATGGCCGCAAAAATTAAGGCTACTAAATAAAAGGCAAAAAATGGGCTAAATAAAGCCCATGTCCCATATAAAAGTAAAGTTACGGCGGCAAGATCCAGAACAGCCAGAGCCACAGCCCCCACATGCAATTGCTGCGCCCCGAGCTGCTGCAAACGCGCCCGGCTGAAGCGGGAAAAAATAAGCCCCAAAACAAACAAGGCAACGGAGGCGGAAATGGCGTAATACTGCAGGGGATTCAACAAAAAAGAGCTTGTCGCCCAAAATAGCAAAACGATCAGCAAAACAGCCAGACGAATTTTAAACTCTTCACGCAAAAGTTTAAAACCTTCACGGAGAAAAGGAGTTTGTGCATCCATTACAGTCAAAACATCTCCCAGGATGAAATAGCCCTGTTTGTTAAATTATACTATCGATTGTTCAAAAATTGTTCAAGAAAATAAAATTTGCTTATAAAAGTTGCCTTTTGCAGAAAAAAGCGCTGTCTGTATGAACAGACAGCGCCCTTTGCTTATCGCAAAATAAACAGAAACGCTTATATCATGGGCTTATCATCTCATATGCTCATAGTCATACAATCTCAGCCAGCGCGCCAGCCAAAGCGGCGTCACACGCGGATATAAATCGGGATTCATAGTGAGATAGGCAACAAAGCGCTCGCCCCGATAAATCCGCGGTGGCGTCCACGAATCCGGATCCCAGGCGCTGAGGGCGCTGTAAAAAGCGCCATACGGACATTCGTGATTCCAGATGCTGCGCGGCGACCAGCGATCCCCATAGGGCCCTTCCGGATTGGCCAGGGAGTCGTAATCATACGGATTGTCATTGATAATCCCCAGAAAAGTTCCATCCGCGGCCCAGACTTCCGCCTCCCACAGTTCCCACTCCGCGATTTTCGGCGAACGATAAGCGTATTCGGGAGGCAGAGTCGCGCGCCAGATGTCCTCGATGTCAATATACAGCCGGAAATCCCAAATCGGCCGATAATGGAAGCAATAGGGATGGAAGGGGAGATAGCAATAATAGGGATGCGGAGCTGGCCAGGGATGGCATCGCCAGTGCTCTTGCCGGCGGAAACGCAATTCATCCGAATCGCGCCGGCTTTCCTTTATGGCCTCCCAACAACGTTCCCTGTCTTTTTGCCGGGCTGCCTGCTTTTCTTCCACACGCCAAACAGGAGGATGAAGTTTATCGGACGGCGTGTCTATCCGGCCTGCTTTGGGCTCCTTCCTCCAGGCTTCCTGCCCCCTATCTTTTTCCCCACGCCCATCCGGCCGTTCCTCTTTGTTCCCCGGCGCTCCTCTTTCTTTCTCCTTAAGGTCGCGCCAAGCTCTCAGCGGGAGCTCGGAGCGCTGTTCACGCTCCTTTTGTTCCCAGCTTCTTGCCTTTTCGCCTTCCTCCCGCCCTCCAGTGGCGCCCAAGCGGGGCCATTGCAAAATCATCCCTCCATTAGCCATCCCCTGGCGCTCTTTTTCTGGCTCGTGCGGCAGTCGAGGCGTCGGCAAAGCGGGCTGGGGGCGTGGCCCGGCGCTTTTTTCCCAGCTCCCCCAAACAGGCTTTTCAGTGGCAGGAACGCCCGGAGGCGAAACAGAAGGCAGGCGAGTTTTCTCGGCGCCGCTTTTCTCACGCCAGCGCTCTTCCGGGACAGCAAGTTGTTTGGCCGCCCAGGGCAAGCTGAGCTGTCCATTGCGTGAACTGCCGGAAGCATTTTGGCTATTGTAAATGCCTCTGTCCCTGCTGCCCTGCTCCCCAGCTTTGCCCGCAGAGCCAGAAGCGGACCTGGCGAAGGACAGCCCATTGAAGCTGGGCTGCGTCCGCGAGCGTTCGTCAGCCGGGCGCGCCGCAGGCTTGTCGGAACTGGCGCGCAGACTGTCCGAATCTTTTTTGCTGCTCTGCCCCTTTTCTGCTCCGGCTGCGCCACACAACAAAGCCAGGATTAAAAGGCTGAAAATTATCCAGCGGGAGCGTGTCATTTTTATCCCTTCTTTCTTTTCAGTTGTCACAGCGCCCCGCTATTTACTATTATAAATAGTATTAAGTTTTGTAGTATTTGTCAAGAGGAGAACCCTATTTTTTGAAAAATTTTTTGCCCAATTTTAGTCCCCACTAAATAGTTTTTCTGTGCTCAGTGCTTTTATCAGGCCTGGGAATATATTTTGGTCAGGGAGCGTACAAAAACTCGCAAACAAAAGACAGCGAGGCAAGCCATTGTATTCTTTTTAAAGCTGCTGTAAAAGCAAAAAATCCGCGCAAAAACAGGGGCAGCTATTCCCGAGCAACACGAATTGCTTTTGGCTTTTACATTTTATTTTATAGAAGTCCATATCTGTGTCCTTGCCGTGTTGAGGCGGGCCTATTTGCTACTGAGCGCGACTTTGCGCACAATATGCGCTAAATCATCCACATCCTGTTCTGTGAAAAATTCGTTTACATGCAGATTAGCCATTTGCTGCAGGGCGCGTTCGGCCTCGGGGCAATAGCCTTCTTCATAACGGATAATATGGCCGCTGCCATATTTGGGGCAATCGAAGGGGCATTGGGAACGCCCGTAGATATGCTGACGACGAATATATTCATACATGAAGATCGGATAGCCGATATAGCCAGTGGAGATTGGCGCGCCCTCCGCCCGCACGGCCTCCGCGAACTCTTCTTTTGTCCAGCCTAATTTCTCTTCGTCCAGGCGCAAAGGATAACTCCAATACGTGTGGAGGCCGCCAGGCTGCGTGAGGGGCGGCACTATGCCGGGCAAATCTTGCAGTTGCTCTGTCAGCCGCTCCCCTGCCCAATGGCGCGCGGCGCAAATGCGATCTAATTTGGGCAATTGCGCCAGGCCCACGGCGGCAGTGAGCTCTGTCATATGATAATTGAAGCCGAAGAACAAATAATTGCGGGCGCCTTCGGCCGAATAGCGCGGCCAGCCCTTATCCGCAAATAGCCGCGCCCGCTCGCCTAATTCGTCGTCGTTTGTAATTGTCAAGCCGCCGTCGCCAGTCGTGATATGCTTGCTGGCTTGCAGGCTGAAACAGCCGAAATGGCCAATCGTGCCGCAGCGCCGCCCCTTGTACATTGTGCCATAAGCCTGGGAGCAATCCTCAATCACATAGAGATTGTGGGCACGGGCGATTTCCATTATGGGATCCATATCGCAGGGATTGCCAAAAAGATGCACGACAATAATGCCCCGCGTGCGCTCTGTGAGGCGTTCACGAATGGAGGCGGGCGAGACATTATAAGTGCGCGGATCAATGTCAGCAAATACGGGCAGACAGTTTTGGGCTAAAATAGGAATGATTGTGCCCATATCGGTAATGGGGGCAGTGATGAATTCATCGCAGGGATCGGGATTAATGGCGCCTAGGGCAATATGAATGGCGGCCGTGCCCGAAGAAGAAGCCGTGCAATGCGCCACGCCGTAATGTTCTGCAAAGCGCAGCTCAAATTCGCGTGTCAGATGGCCCTGGAAGCGATTGAGCTGTTTGCTGCGGATGACTTTTTCCACGAGGCGCAGCTCTTCTTCGCCGATATCCTTATCTGCCGGAAAGGGCGCTTGGCGCACTGGCTGGCCGCCATACAAAGCCAATTCGGCTGAACGGGGCATTCCTTCCCTCTCCTTTTTCTGTAAGGGTCCTGATAGAGGCAGGGGACAAGTTCTCCCCTCATAATCTTCGTTGTCCGGCAAGCTTCCTCATCGTGCAATAAAGTGTTTCCCAAAAGCAGGAGTAATTCCTGCCGGAAGCGAAAAGGGAGCCAGCGCGCGGGCAAAAGATATCAGGACACGCTTTCTTTTTATGCGACAGGCTCCCCTTTATTTCACGTTTCTTCTTATCATCGTATTGGCAGGCAGCGCCGGCCTGTTAGTGCTGGCCGTTCAGAAGGGCATGCTGGCCGCTTTGGGCTTCGTATTATTATTTGGCGCCGTGTTGGGGGCGATTTTACGGGAAGAAGTAGCCATTTATAGTTTTATTCTTGTGGCGCTCCTGGAAGGCCTGTACAAGGCGATGGCCCCCAATATGTTGACAATGCTGCTCAAGGATATTTTTCTGGCCATTCTCTGGCTACGCTTGCTCTTGCGTAGCCGACAGCAGCGGGATTTCCGCTGGCTCCAGCAGCCTTTTACTTTAGCGGCGATATGTTTTACTTTATATTGTATTGCAGAAATGTTTGCCCCTACGACGCGCAGCTTTTTATTGGCGCTGGCGGGCTTGCGGGCGTGGCTGTTATGGATGCCGGCTTTTTTCCCCTTTTATGCCTATTTTCAAAGTCAGGAACGCATTGTCCGCTTTGTGTTAATCCTCAGTGCGCTGATGTTTCCTGTGTCCATCTATGGGATTATCCAAGCCAATATCGGCTATCAGCATCTGCAAGTCATTCCCGGCTTTTATCGTATCGTAAAATGGTATCAGCTCACAGGATACGCCTCCGAGGCGGAGGGGATATTATGGAGTCGTCCGATTATGAGCATCCGGGCGACATCCATTCACATTGCGCCGGCGACTTTTGGCGCGATGTCAGCCGTGCTCGTGCTTTTATCCTTAGGCTTCGCCACCTATACGGCTTCCTTACGATTGCGGCTGGGGATGATATTAAGCGGACTGGCGGCGGCAGGAGGCTTGCTGGCCAGCGGATCGCGGGCGCCTATGCTGGGCCTGCTGATCGGGCTGGGGACCATGTTTTTTGTCGTGCGGCGTCGTTCCGCCCTGTTTATTGCCGCGGGATTGCTGGGCCTTGTTTCAGGCTTTGTGATTCATGATTTTGCCCTGGGGGGTGCCTGGCGCATTCGCACTATGCTCCGCCTGGAGAGGGTGTGGGCACGGGTGTGGGAGCCCTTGCAAATTGGGCTGGAACAGGGCCTGCAACATCCGTTGGGAGTGGGCATCGCCACAGAGGTGGGCGCCGGGCGCCTGTTTCAAGGCGCCCGCTTGCCCCAGCCCTCTATCCGCTGGGTGGAAAACGAATTCGGGCGCGCCTTAAGCGAATTGGGCTTTCCCGGCTTGTTCTTGTGGCTATGGCTGATTGCGGGCATTTTATGGCATTGTGGGAAGGCAGTTCGGCGGATGGGCGATACGCCAGAAAGTTTGCTCGCTGCCGGGATGTTTGGCGGGATGATAAGCGTCTTTGCCCAATTGAGCGTGGGCTCCGCTTTATATAATGCCCATGCCGGGCTGTATTATTGGATTTGGGCCGCAGCGATCCTCCGCCTGTACGAATTTGGGGAAGAGGCCCGCGCCCAAACGCCAACAGGGCAGGAGACAGAAAGAAAAGCAGAACGCCAGAAAAGCGCTGATGTGACAGAAGAAGCCCTCCTGAAGACGGACGAAGAAAGCAGACAGCCCTTGCCATGTGTTTCCAAGCCGCCCCAGCCGGGGCCCTATCGCCGTGCGCCTGGCGCTCCGCCCGGGCCCCGCCCCGGCGCGCCGCCTTCTGAAATCACAAAAGCCTCAGACACAAAAGAAACTTAATCCTAAAAAATATAATGATAAGGCATAAGAAATATTCGCTTGAGGCAATAGAAATATGGGGGAAAGCTGTAAAGCTTACATGGAGTCTGGCATATCGTTATGTGCCGGAGCAAAAGGAGGAAAATGAACAATGCGTTATAGCAAAAGCGTTGCCAGCTTATTCTTCTTTTTTTGCCTCTGGCGAGGAGCCGATGCCGCTGAAATCACTTTCCAGGCCTGGAGCTACGCCATGCCCGGCGAGGAGGCCTATTATCGGCATTTAATCGCGGATTTTGAGCGGGCTCATCCGGGCGATCATGTGAAATTTCAGTTTGGCTCCTGGGAGGGCGCCCATGAGAAAATCGGCGAATGGCTGCGTTCGGGCACAGGGCCAGATCTGATTGTGATTTGCGATATGTGGCTGACGGAGTTTGCGCCCTATCTTGTGCCCTATGGGGATGATTTGCCCGCCGCCAAAAAGGCGGAATTTTATGAGGTGCTGTGGCAGAAAGCCGTCTATCGGGGGCATAATTATGGCCTCGTATGGGCCACATCCACAAAGGCGTTGTTTTATCGGACGGATCTGGTGCGGCGGGCGCCGCGGGATTGGACAGAGCTCGTGCAGTTTGCCCGAAAGGCGCATCGGGCAGAGGGGCCTTTTGGGCTGGGCATTCCCGTCAAGCCCACATACGAAAGCACAGACAATTTCTATTTCTTCTTCTGGAGCGCGGGCGGGGAATTTTTTGATGAGCAGGGCCGTCCCGCCATCAATTCCGATATCGGCGTGGCGGCACTGACATTCTATCGAGATCTCGTCTGGAAATGGCATATCACACAGCCGGAGCCGACTTCGTGGGCGCGCAAGGATTTGGAGGAGCTGTTCGGGCAGGGGAAATTGGCCCTGCATGCCAATGGGCCCTGGCTGGTGGCGGCCGCCAAAGCCGCCAATCCGCACTTGAAATTCGCGTTGGCGCCGCTGCCAGTGGCGCCCAAGCGGCCGCCCTTCAAGCCGCGTCTGATTACGCAAGTCATCACGGATCATCTCACGCTCAGCAAACATTGCCGGGAGCAGGCGCTGGCGCGGCGTTTTATTGAATTTGCCTATCAGGATAAATATCGTCAAGCATTCTGTGAGCTGGGGATGGTCCCGGAAAAGAAAGCAGTGGGCCAATCGGATTTCTTCCAGAAGAATCCGGAATGGAAAATCTTTGTGGATTTGCTGCCATATGGGAAATTTTTGCCTTTGATGAATTGGGAGCCTGTCGAGCTGGCCATGCAACAGATGCTGTGGAAAGTGTTTACGGGACGAATGGAGCCCAAGCCGGCCTTAGATGAAGTGGCGCGCGTTATGGAAGAAGCCGCGCGGCAATAATCACAGAAGAAAGCCTGCCCCGCCCGACGGCCTGGATGCTTTCTGGCAAGCAGCAAGGCGCTGGGGCTTTGTTTGCGGCATTTTGCCGGAGCCCACGGAGACAGGCTTTAAATCTCGTTCAGCAGGGCTTGCAGTTTCAATTCCAGCAAGCCCTGCTCCCAGGCGTCAATGATTTTTGCCGCCTGTGCTTCTGCCCTGATGGCGCCTGGGCCGCCTGCCTGCAGGATTTGCAGGGCCGCTGCCAATTCAGCGCTCCAGCGTTCGTATTGGGCCGCTTTTTGCGTCTCCTGCGGCAAACGCGCGCATAATTGCTGGATCTCCGCCTGTTTGGCCTGTAAAGGCCACGCCAGAAGGGAAGGATCCGTAAAATCAAAGCTTTCCAGTTCCTGACGCCAAGCCTCCGCCCGCGTTCGCCAATCCTGCATTGCGACAGCGTTTTTCGTGCCCGCGTAATCCATGAAAATAAAACGAAAATCGCGCTGCGCCGGCTGCAAATCCATTACAATGTCTGTGCCATAGCTGCCCACGACGAAGCTTACTTTTAAGGCCTGAGGGCGGAGCCACAAGACGGCGCAGGGCCCTGCGCCTGTATGTGTGGGCGTGACATAGCCTGCCTCGTAAATTCGATCATAAAAAAGCAGCCAATCCTCCTGCGCCACTTCTAAATTTGCCCGCTGCCCCTGGACGATGTCGCGCCGGGGCGTCAACACATGCCGTTCGCCCTCTGTAACAAAAGCCGAGGGATAACAACGCAAAGTAACGCGCAGCGAACGGATTTCCTCTTTCGGCTCGAGAAGCGCCTGAGCATATAACACATCGCCGCCCGCTAAAGCCACAAAGCGAATACGCGCCACAGCCTGCGGAGCATCAAAGATAAAATCCACATAGCCCCGCGGCCCGGCGCTTCGGCCCGAAAATTCGGCCACAGGCGTTGTGCCGAGACTCTGGCCGTTAATCTGCAAATCGAAGAAGCCGCCGTGATACCAATTAGCTGCAGCCGGCCGGGGCATGCCGATATAGCCTTCGCCCACAATCGCCACGCCGGGACGATTCCTGTCCCTCGCCACGACATAATGCAGGCTATAAAGTTTGCGCCCTGTGTCGAGGGCGATTTCATGGCTGTGTCGTTCCAGCCCGATAATATGGGCGGGCGCCCCAGGCCCCGCCAGGGATTTCTTCACGCCATAATCGCACACGAGCACTTCTGCGGGCTTTTCCGGCCCTTGCGCCCAAACGGCGAGCCCCGCCAGGAATGCTCCTAAACAGATAAATGAACGCATTTTGGACTCCCTGCTGATCATAGCGAGTTTGAAAGGGGAAATTAAATGGAATTCAAGAGCGCTGTGAGCCGCGCTTCCCAGACGATATTTTCCAGCTCGGCGGCGATTTTCTGGAGCTCCAGATCCAGCCGCATCCACATCGCGGCATCCAGCCTCCCTGAAAGCTGTGGCTTGAGCGCCTCAATTCTCGCGGCAAATTCCGCCAGGCGGCGGCCCATTTCCTCTGCCGCCAGGGGCTCTTTTTCCTGCCGGCGGATTTCTTCTAAAGCCGCCAGGCGCTGAGCCATCTGAGCAAAGGCGGCCTCCGCTAATTTTTGATATGTCGTTTGCGCAAAGCCTTCCGCGCTAAAGACAACGAGGGGGCCTGTGCGCCCGCCTTTGCGAAATTCCCCGGCGAGCGAGCCAATCATTTCGGGCGTGCCCGATAAGACAAGATGGGCAAAGCGTTCGGGATCGTGAAATCCGTCCCGCACACGCGCCCATGTGGCCCAGACTTTTTGGCCGATATTCCGATCGCGATTGACATTGAAGCCCACAATTTTGCCTGCGTGTGGCCGGGCTTTGAGCGCTTCCCACGACACGGCAAATTCCGCTGTCCAGAAATCCGGCCCCCAGAAGGTGCGCACGCGCGCGCCGCTGTTCCAAGATGTCGCCATCCGTTCTCCATCATACAGGCTGCCCGAAACATTAAAGGCAAGCTGATAATACAAATCATGCGTATGATCCGGATCCACAAAAAATTCAATCGTTTCGCTGGAAAATATTGCCTGTTCGTCCTGGGCGTATTTGACAGGGCTGATTTTATCCATCTGCGGCTCATCACAATGCACGCCCAGATACAGGAATTGATCATCCCACAGCAGCCGAAAGGATGTCTGCGGATTGACAGGCTGATCAGTGCCAAAAAGCGTAAATCCTGACACAAGCGGCGCCTGTTGCCAGACGGCATCGTCCAGCTTCCCATCAATTTCCGGCGGCGTTTCCGCTTTCGGACAGGGATACACATAAATCGGATAATCATCTGCCGCTACGGCAAATCCTGTAAGGAGCCCGAGCAGCCCCCCAAGCGTCAGCCAGGCCCATTTATTCCGCTTCCGGAGCCATGAGCGAGGCGGGCAGCAGGCGTTGGCACTTCCTTTAAATATAGTAAGTTGCGCTATGACGACGGCTGTGAGCGTAATTGTGTTTCGGGCCATTTTCATTTTGTTCTCCTTTATTTCACATTAAATTGCAAAGAGGAAGCTTTGCCCGTATAAAGCTCCACAGCATTGACAGTCCATACGCCGCGGGGATCGTTGAACGCCACAGGAACATCCACACTGACGCCGCGCTTGTCGACAACAATTACAGGCCGAATCCAGTCCGCCAGGCGGCCATTAGGCATTTTGAGCACAAGCTTGATCGCTTGCTGCCCTTCTGGCAAAGAGGAAGACAAATGCAGCCGCTGCCGGCTTCCCGGCGCTATGACAGGCAAAGCGGCTTTAATTTTTGCCGGCGCGAGCGGCACGGGCGACAAAACAAAAAATTGCGCCCGATATGGCGTGATGGGGAACGATACATTTTGTTTCTTGCCGTGGGCCCGGCGTGTTTTCAGCTCATACACATAAAGCGCTTCTGGCAGCTGCATTGTTGCCGGCTCTGCTGCGCCGGCATGACGAAATACAGAGACAATTTGCACAGCGCCGTTAGTCCAGCGTGTGATTTCCACATTGCGCAGCCGTTGTCCCTGGGCGTTGCGGAGCAAAATGGCAGGCTTCAAGCCGGCGCGGGCTAACAGAGCCTGAAAAGCGACAGCCGCTTCTTCATCTGTAGTTTCGGCTCCTAAGGCAGGATAAGAGGCCATGGCAAAATTGAGCAGCGCCGCCTGTCCGGCGCCGAATTTGTGTATTAGCCACAGGGGCGTTTCGCCCGCTGTCCCCAAGGCCTGCGCCGTTACTGGCTGGATATCGCCATCCACACGCAGCTTTTCGTATTTTAGCGGGCCAATTTGCCCTTCTCGCAAACGGGCTTCTCCTGTGCCTGTTCGTTGAATGCCGAACACATCATCCAGTTGCCCCGCCCCAAGCGGCTTCACATGGCCATCGTAAATCGCCGGGCGCACATCAGCAATCAGCATTCCCCCCAGACGCACATATTCCCGAAATTGCTGCGCTTCCTGAGGACTCATGGCCTGTGTAAAGGGCAGAATAATCGCTCGGAATTGCCGCAAATCTATCTCGCCCAAGCGTAGCTGCCGATCTGTAAAATAGCGAAAATTGTAGCCCAATTCACGCAAGGCCTGATGAAAGGCTGTGTGCTGGCTTTCGTAGCTGCCGTAGCTGGGGGAAGCCTGGATTTTTGCCGCATAGGCAGAGGGCTGTGAATACATAATCCCGATGCCGTCTGTTTGCATTTGCGAATGCAGGAGCAAATCTCCCAGCCCCTCACGCACAATTTGCGTATCGCGCAAAATTTCTTGATTCGCGGGATAAGGATCAAAATTGGGCGCCAGCCAGCCATGAAAGCGCCCGATGACTTCCCAGCGCCACCAGAAAACAGAATCACAGCCCCGTGTAATCATCCGCCAGTATTTTTCCAGCAATGTGTCCGCATCTTTTGTATAGCCCATCCAGTTGGAGCGGGGAAAATCGCGGGGCGCGAGGGAACGCAGGACTTCATCGGCCGTCCCGGGATAAGGCGCCCACCAATCATTGGATCTGACAAAGCCGTCAATGTCATCTCCTGCCGCGAATGTGCCTGCCCCCTCAAAGCCACATTTGCTGTAAGGATCGATCCGCCGAAAGGCGCGGCCAAATCGTTCGCACAACTGGCAGAAATTGTACGACTGAAACGCCTGGCGATCGTACCAGCGAGGAAAATTGCCGGCCCGCAACGCCTCCGCCTCCTCATTATCCTGCGGCTGGCTCAATTGAATATCGGCAAAGCGGGCGTAATTCGTCCCCCAGGAGGCATTCAAAGCCGCTATGTCGCCGTATTGCTCCTGTAGATAGCGCTGATAAGCCCTCAAACAATGCGGGCTCAGACAGGCGCCGCGCACTGCGATTTCGTCTCCCAGAGAATAAGCGAACACGCCGTGCTGCCGCGCGGGGATGTATTTGTTGACGATATTCTCAATCCAGGCCTGCACGCGCTCCTCGTCATTCCAGCAGCAGGGCTTCATAATCCCCTGTTCGTCCTTTTGGGCCGAAATATGAATTGTATACGGAAGCCAGGCGATATCGTAGGCAGCCACATAATCCGGGGGCCGGGGGGCGCCGCTCAGCTGCACAGTCACGCCTGTGCGGGCGAGGCTCTCCTCCGCCCAGGGCGCCAGATTGCCTGAGGGCGCATCCCACATCACGAAATTGAATTGCCCCCGATGTCTTTTAACGACGCGTGCGAAGCGCCAGGCGGAAGCAATTTCCCTTTCGCCGTTTAATAGCGTCGCCCGAATTGTCACAAGCATCGGAAAATGGCCTGGCACGCCGAAGCTGAAAGCGCCTTTTGTGGTTGTGGGCTTTATGATCTGGCGCGCTAATTCCCGGCCCCGCCGATCCCATAAATTAATCACAAGCCGTTCATTGCCAAGCGGCTCTCCCTCCAATTGCACTGTTCCGCTGAAGGCCTCGCCAATTTCCGCCCAATCTTTTACAAGCTGAATTTCCTTTACACGGCGGGGGCTAACAAGGGATAATGGCGTGCTGGCGAAGCTGGCCACAGCCGCGCCCTGATGCACAATGACATCCAGATGATATTCTCCCGCTCGCAGCGCCGGCAGCGTCACGGGCAAGGAGCCCTGCGGAGCAGAAAGCTTCTGGGGAGGCAGAGAGATTTTATGGCCATCGTCGCGGCGCACGAAAATCTGCGCAACGCCGCCGCCTCCCTGCCAGGCCAATCTAGCGGCCTGGCCCGGCAACGAGGCTTGCGGCAGGCTGGAGCTAAGAGGCGTTAGCGATAATTGCAAGGACGGCTCTTTACGCGCTGCCCAGAGGATGGCTTTGCCCAGCCGCATCGCCCATTCATCATACAAAATATCCCAGCCTGGCGCATAAGGGATTTGCGGCGTTTGGGCGATCTGCACGCCGCGGCCCTGTTTAATGGTAAAAGCGGACGCATGGGGCACATCGGCCAAGAAGGGCGGCAACTCCGTTAGCTTATTTTTCTCTTTCAACACGCGCGGATCGCTTGTGCCCACAAGAACGAGTCCGGCGCCCTCTGTCACAGCCCTGAGCAAGACATATTGATGGGCCACAGGCATCTTGTCCGGCGGAATCCGCAGAAATACAAAAGCATCCCATTTTTCTTCCAGCAAGCGCGCCATTCGGCGCAGGCCCAGCTCCCCGCCATGCCAGGCATCAATTGTCGTATCCACAATTCGGCCCCAGAAAATCATTTGGGGCTCCAGATCAAAGCGCTGTTTGAGCTCAATGATTTCGCGCGCTTCCGTGCCCCGCCCATTGACAAAAAACAGCACGCGCATTTTCCCGCCGACATACGGCGTCGCCCAATCCGTATGGGGCGTCTCCAAGGCGGCGTTGACATTGTGATCAATTTCCAGCTCCGCCATATCCTGCGGCCAGGCCGCACAGGCGGCCCAAAACGCAAGCCCCAGCAAAAACATCAGGCGTGACATGCGCCAGGCTCCTTTCTGCCAATGCCGAAACTTTGTGCGGCATAGAAGATTTCTATTGCGGCCCATTTTCTCCTGCGGGCGGCAAGAGCGCTTCTTTGTTTATAACTTTTTCATAAAAAATTTTTCATCTGATGTTTATTTTTCTTCAATGTGTCTTTAACTTTTCTCTGCTATTGTTACAGCCGAAAAGGCCCCAAGCGCATTTGGCGCAAGGCCTGCCAGAAAAAATCTCCTTCCAGGAGGAAAAAAATGTGTAACATGTTCCGTAAAAGCCGTATGTGGAGCCCCGCGGGCTTCACGCTCATTGAGCTGCTAGTCGTCATCGCCATCATCGCCATACTAGCAGCTATCCTGTTTCCCGTCTTTGCTCAGGCTCGCAACAAGGCGCGACAAAGCAGCTGTCTGAGCAATACAAAACAAATTGGCCTGGCTATGATGATGTATGCAGATGATTATGATGAAACGCTGCCGTCTTCGTATTATTACATTAACGGTGCCAACAGCCAAAATGGCTATGTCCAGTGGAGCGGCATGATTGCTCCGTATGTAAAAAACTGGCACCTGTTTGTTTGTCCTTCACACAAAGTAAAAGGCTGGGCGCCCACTTGTTTCACAACGCCGCCGGTGACGCCTCCTCCAGGCCAAACTTCTTTGCGTCCTGGCGTAAATGATATACAAGCACCGCGGCTCAGCTATGTGGCCAATGAATTACTTTTGCCCCGCAAAAAGTATGAATCGGTGCCCCAACAAGTTGTAAATCTTAACATGGTTGATTCTCCTGCTGACACAATTATGCTGGCAGAATACACGGATAACATCCAATGCTTGCTGGACACATCGCCTACAGGCGGAGACGCCATCAAATCCCATCGGCCTACAAATGCCGTGAGCATGGGAGGCGCTGTATTTGATGGCGAAAGCTATGTGCCAGGCACACCCGTGATTGCTTTGACTCCTCAACAATGCTTTGACGCCATCGCCGCTGCTGAGGCTTCTAACGCGATGGGCCAGCATCACATTTGCTATATTAATCCTTGGATGCACAACGGCGGCGCCAATTATGTCTTCGCTGATGGGCACGCCAAATGGATGAGGCTGGAGCAAACGCTTAATCCGAATAATTTTATGTGGGGCAAGCGGGCATATAGCTGCCCTGGCATGCCTCGTGTACTCAGAGCGGATGGCAGTGGCTATGTAAACTAATTATTCTCGCTTTAGGATAAACAGCAAAAAACATTCTAGTGACATTAGCTTAAAATCATCCCATGCCTTCCCTTGCTGAAGGCCATGTGCTCGCCCCCTCCTTGCCCGGAGGGGGCTAATTTTTTGTGTCTTGGAGCGTGTATTTCCTCACACAGGCAGGCTTCAACAAAAGGACGCCGAAATAATAAAGAACAAGAAATAGTCAGTATTCCGAAAGGCAAAGAAGGGAAGAATAAATGCTGCGCATAGAGGATCCGATACATGGCGCTGTTGTGAATTATCGTTGGGGCCGACAAGACGAACAGGGCCTGCATTTGCCTGTTACAGGCACGGCTCCTCCGTATGGGCGCATCACAGTCAACGGCCAGCCCGCGAAGATAAGCTGCGGGCGCTTTACAGCCCATGTGCTCATTACACAGCCCGAACAGGATATCGTGGCTGTCTATGAAGGGGCATTAGGCCATCAGGAACATGCTATCCGCGTCGTATGGGACAAAAATTCCCGGCCCCGCTATCGTTTTTCCATTGATGACAACAGCTTCTTTTTGCGTGACATTTATCAACATCAATATGCGTCTATTTTTGATTGCTTTTATTTAGACATTTTGCGGCGGCTGCACCGCGAATATGGCACAAAGTTTACAGTCAACATTTACGCTCAGACAGATGACGATCCTCATAATCCTTTCTTTTTGTCGGATTTTCCCGATCGTTACAAGGGAGAATTTACGGACAACGCGGATTGGCTTGTCCTAGCCTTTCACGCCAAATCTAATCTGCCGGATCGCCCGTATCAATATGCTCCTGTGGAGAAGCTTCTTTCGGACAAACATTTTGTCGAGGAGCAGATTGTCAGATTTGCTGGCGAAGCCGCTCTGGCACCGCCGACCGTAATTCATTGGGGGATGATCCTGCCGGAAGCGTGGAAGGCGCTTTATGACGATGGCGTGCGCGTATTGTCTGGCTACGCTCATCCCACAAGCCACGGCTATGATGTGAATTATTTTATGGATCCGGAGCGCTCAGAATGGCTTTATCATCATGAGGCGATAAAAGATTTTCCCAGCGGCCTCATATTTTCCCGTGTGGATATTATATGCAACAATACGCCTGTAGATAAGATCGCCCCTACATTGCAGCCGCTCTACGACAATCCGCGCCAGGCGGAAATTATGGATTTGTTCACACACGAGCAATACTTCTGGCCGTTTTTCCCCTATTACATTCCCGATCATGCCGAACGTCTCAATCAAACAATCCGCTGGGTCACGGAACGCGGCTATGAGCCTGTGTTCTTCCATGAAGGCTTTTTGGGGATATAGCGGGGAGCAAATAAAGGCTATCACTTTTATGTTTTGGAAGCAAAAATATATAGAATGGATTTTGACAAAGCGCAAGAGGAAAAACAACAAAATTTGACAGGGCAAACGATGACAGCACAAACGCCAGAGGCGGACCAGAATGTTCATTTCCTCCAGCGACTGGAGGCGGAATATTTATGGCCTGTGGCGATTTTGGCCTGTGTGTTCGCTTTTGTGAACACACATCCCATCCGTCCGCAAGATTTTTGGTGGCATTTGCGCCTGGGATATGAGATAGTCCACACAGGCCACATCCCCCAAACAGATATTTTTTCCTACACGCAACATGGCCAGCCCTATCCCCCCTTTAATATCTTTTGGCTGGCAGATATTGTTTTATATAAAATATATGCCGTCGGTGGCCCAGCGCTTAACATTCTCTTCCAGGCTGTGCTCATTACAGGCACATACGGACTGCTTTATGCCTTATGCCGTCGGCTGGCTTCAGAAGCAAAAATTGCAGTGGCCGCAACATCAGGAGCGATGTGGCTGGGCATTGAAAATTGGAATGTGCGGCCGCAGGCGTTGTGTTTTCCCCTGTTTGTGGGAGCCCTGTGGCTTATTTACAAATTCCGCCTCGAAGCAAAAAATTCTGGCTGGCTTTTAGCGGGCTTCCCTGCGCTCACTATTTTGTGGGCCAATTCGCATGGCTCTTTCCCGCTCATATTTGTTTTGCAGGGGCTCTGGCTTATTGAGACATTATGGAAACGCTGGCAAATTGGCCCCTGGGCGCCGCGCCTGTGGCCGCCTGTTATGGCCTTGGCTCTGTCGGGACTAGCATTAGGGCTTAATCCGCAGGGCTGGGGCATTTTGCATTATTTGCAGCTGATGGGATCGCATCCTCTAGTCCTTCAAAACCCGGAATGGAGGCCTGCCTCCCTCTCTTCATTAGACGGCATTGCCTTCTATATTTTAGCTTCATTGGGCTTTGTGCTTTTGTTGTGGGCAGGCCGAGCGCGCAGCGGGCTGTTTCATTGGCTGCTGCTTGTGCCCTTCAGCCTGTTAGCCTGGCGCTCGGGCCGCGCTATTATCTGGCTGGGCTTTGTGTGGGCGCCCGTTGTGGCGGAAATTGCGCCCAAGCTGCTTCCTAAAGCCTCTTTTTTTCCGGGGAAAAATCGCAGAAAACAGCCGACGAACATGCAGCCATCAGCGTGTTCATCCCCAATGGCCCCAACGCCTCCAGAGGAGCAGGGCTTTCCGTCCGCCTTGGGAGCCTCTTGCTCCACACGGCCCAACATTTCTGTAATTATAGTGCTGATTTTCTTTGCCGGAATAAGCGTGCTGAGTCTGCCCTGGCTGAAAGCGTATTTGCCCTTGCCGCCGCCCAAAGCCGGGCTGATTTCGGCCGAAACGCCCGTGCGCGCTGTGGCCTTCTTAATGGATCATTCTCTGCCTCCGCCGCTGTTTCATGATGGCGAATTTGGCAGCTATTTAATCTGGGCCGCTTATCCTGCGTATTACGTGTTTGTCGATACGCGCATTGAGCTGTATCCCCTTGAGCTGTGGCAATCATACGCCGCCATTTCCCGCGGAGACGCGGGCTGGGATTTTGCCTTACGCCAATGGGGCATACGCACGGCTTTGCTTTCCCCACAACGCCAGGCAGGGCTTGTGGCGCAAATGCGCCTTCATCCCGCCTGGCGCCTTGTGTATGAGGATGAAGTGGCGATTATCTTTGTCCGGGAAATATGAATCCCACGGCTGAACAATTCGCCACGACACTAAGCGATACATGAGGATATCTAAAGGAAGCAGCTTATGCGAAAAGGAGAAAAAATGTTCCGCAATAAAAGCCTGTATTTCCTGATATGTCTTTTCGCATTTAGCCCCATAGTGGCTGCAGATATTCAGATCTATGTATCGCCGACAGGACGAGACGATGCGCCAGGAACGCAACAGGCGCCCCTGAAAACATTGTTTGCCGCCCAGGAAAAAATTCGCAAATTTGTCGCTCAAGGCTTGCGTGAGCCTGTGAAAGTCGTGCTGCGCGGCGGCATATATCGCCTCACACAGCCGCTTGTCTTTGGGCCGGCAGATTCGGGCACAAAAGCCTGTCCCATTACATGGGCTGCTTTTACGGGCGAACGCGTGATTATCGATGGAGGACGGACAATCACGGGCTGGCAGCGAAAAGGCAAGCTATGGGAAACAAAAATTCCGGATGTGGAGGCCGGACGCTGGCGCTTCAATCAGCTTTTCGTCAATGGCCAGCGCCGCCCCCGGGCTCGCATTCCCAACGAGGGATTCCTGTATATTGCGGGGACATTCCCGCCCACGGATCCCCGCGCCAAAACAGCTTTCATCTTTCAGCCCGGCGATTTGCAGCCCTGGACGCGTCTGGACGAAGCTGTTGTGGTCGTACATCATTCGTGGGAGACATCGTTGCATCATATTAAGACGCTTGACATAGAGAAAAATATTGTGGAATTCACAGGGCCGGCGCATTGGCATTTTTCGTATTTTGGGCCTCGGCGCCGTTATTATGTGGAAAATGTCCCCGAAGGGCTGGATGCGCCCGGCGAATGGATTTTAAATCCGCAAACAGGCGCTCTTTCCTATTTTCCTTTGCCTCTGGAAAAAATAGAGCAAACAGAGTTTGTGGCGCCTGTTGCAACGGAGCTGCTGCGCATTGTCGGGCAGCCCGAAATCGGACTGCCTGTAGAGAATTTGCATTTTCGGAATCTGATTTTTCGGCATGCCGATTATGTCTTGCCGTATGAAGGCCACAGCGATGCTCAAGCCGATTGGAGTGTGCCCGGCGTAATTACATTACGAGGGGCTCGGGATTGCAGCTTTGTCGGCTGTGAGCTGTCGCATTTTGGCACATACGGCATTGCTATACGCGCTGGCAGCAAGCGCTGTCGGATAGAGCGCTGTCACATTTATGACGCTGGGGCGGGATTAATTCGGATTGGCGAAACAAATATGGCGACGCAGCCTGAATTGCGTTGCGAAGGGCATATCATTGATAATAATTATCTGCATGATTACGGAGAAGTTTATGCCGGCGCTGTCGGGCTGATTGTGTTTCAAAGCAGCGACAATCAAATTACACACAATGAAATTCATGACGGCTATTACACAGGGATTTCTGTGGGCTGGAATTGGGGCACAGGCGAGACGCAGGCTGTCCGTAATCTTATTGCCTATAATCATGTGCATCATGTCCTCAAAGAGCGACTCAGTGACGGCGGCGCGATTTATACGCTGGGCACATCTCCGGGCACTGTGATCAGGAATAATCTTTTCCATGATGTCTTCGCCTATGAGTCGCCGCTTATCGGCTGGGGGATTTATCTGGATGCGCACAGCAATCAGATTACAGTGGAGAACAATTTAGCCTACAACACTTCTAATGGCAGCCTGATGATGCATAACGGCGGCTTCGGGCACATTATTCGGAACAATATCTTCGCCCGTGCTGCCAATCAGCTCATCTGGCGGGCTTTGCCTGTCCAGCCGCCCTCGCCCGTCTTTCAACGCAACATCTGCTATGTAACACAGGGAGATTTATTCCTCTATGATGCCAATCCGGATGTCACGCCTGATTGGGATTACAATTTATATTGGCGCACAGATGGCCAGGAACTGTTGTTCATGCTGGATACATTTTCCGAATGGCAGGCACGAGGCATGGATACGCATTCGCTCATTGCAGATCCGGAATTTGTGGATCCGGAGCGTGATGATTTTCGCTTGAAGCCCACATCTCCGGCGATTACGAAGCTGGGCTTTCAGCCTTTTGATGTCCGCCAATATGGGCTTTATGGCGAAACAGCGTGGAGGGAATTGCCCAGAAAGAAGAAATTTCCGCCTACAATATTGCGGCCCCCTGTAGGCCTGCGGCAGCCAATCACAATTGCTGAGGATTTTGAGGCGACGCCTGTCGGACAGCCTGCGCCGGGCGCCCAATATCTTCCGGGCGAGATCCCCGGCGGCAGCATTCTTGTGAGTGAAGAGCAGGCGGCCTCTGGGCGGCACTCGCTAAAATTTACAGATGCCCCCGGGCTAAAAAATATTTGGGATCCCCATATGTTTTATCAGCCTTTTCAGTTCCGCGGCCTGGCGCGGCTGCGTTTCAAGCTGTGGATAGGGCCCCAAGCGGAGCCCTGGATAGAATGGCGCACGGGCGGCTATCCGTATGCTGTGGGGCCCTCTTTGAGGATAGATAAGGAAAATCAGCTTGTGGCGAATGGAAAGCCTGTAATGAAATTGCCGCGGGAACAATGGATAGCTTTTGAAATTCATTGCCCGCTGGGCCGTGCTGCCCAGGGCCGCTATCATCTCACAGTGTCGCTGCCGGATGGAGAGCCGCAAACATTCGCCGGCCTTGCCTGTGATCCCAAATTTCGGCAATTGGCCTGGCTGGGCTTTGTGAGTCTGGCCAATGAAGCCAGCGTTTTTTATCTCGACGATGTGTATCTGGACATTTTGCCAGAGGCACAAATGTAAAGGGCCTGCAGGAACAAAATACGCTGTGCCTGACGGATCCACAAAGCAAGCCAATAAATAGAGGAAAGCACGGCCGAAAAGTCCTCTTAAGTTTGCGCAGAGCGACGCACAGACACGGGCTTTCCCCCTTGCGCCGCGGATTCGTCAATTGCCAAGCAGACACGAGCTGTATCGATGGCATGCAAAATGCTGGGATTGCCATCGCGGCCTTCTTTAATACAATCCAGAAAATGGGCGATTTCAGCGGCGAAAGGATGATGAGATACGGCGCCGCTATCGGGCCCTATACAGGGCAGAAATATCCAATCGCTTTGTTCTGGAAAAAGCGTTTTGCTCCAGACACGATGTTGACGGCTCATGCCCTGGCTGCCAATGATTTCAATATTGAATTGATAGGGGCCGGGCACATCAAAGGAAACAGAAACACGCCCCACGCCGCCGCTCGCGAGCTTGACAGTGGCGGAAATCGTTGTGTCATAATCAAAGCCTTCCAGGCGATGTGTAGCGTAAGCGCTCACGCTGATAATGTCGCCCGCGAAATGCCGCGCTAAATCCACGGCGTGGCTGCCGCCCGCCAATGTGGCGCTGCCTGTGAATTGCTTTTTCGCCAGCCAGCGATCGGGGCTGATGATGTCTCCCACGCCGTGCCAATAATCCGTTTGAATGAAGAAGATTTCGCCAAAAGCGCCCTGTTCTTGCAGGCGCGTGAGATTCAACACAAGCGGATTCCAGCGCAAGACAAAGCTGCACAGAGTCGTCACGCCTGAGCCGCGCACGGCTTGCTCCAAGGCATCCAGTTCCGGATGCGAAATGCCAGGCGGCTTTTCTAGCAAAATGTGCTTGCCGGCGCGGGCGGCCGCAATAGCTTCTGAGGCATGCAGATAATTGGGCGATGTGATAGACACGGCCTGCACACGGGAGTCAGCCAGCAATGCTTCATAATCCGGATAAATCACACAATCCAGTCCCAGCTGGGCGACAAATTTTTCGGCGCTGGCGCGTGTGCGGCTCGTGACGCCCACAAGCTCACAGCGCGGATCCTGCAGATACGCCTTCGCATGCTCCACGGCCACTAAGCCACAAGAATTGATGGCAACGCCAATTTTGTCAGACATCTGTTTTCGCCTCCAATCATTTTAATGCTTCCCTCATAAGGCAAAATCCTCTTGACAAGCAGCAAACACGCTTCTCCGTGGCTTTAACATTTTGGCTTTCCATTTGGCAGAAAGACAGCATAAGCCTTTTATCATCTCTTTGAGAAGCTCGAAATGAATATTAGGCCTGCAGGATGCGTTTTCCAGGGAACATAGGCTCGAAAATTTTTGTTTGAAACTTAAAAAATTTTTGCGCACTAAAAAGGGCTGAGCAAAAACAAAGAGAAAATTATTGAAGGAAGAAAGCAACAAGCACACTTTATCTTAAATTCTAGTGATATTTCAGGATGGGGAAGATGCGGAAAATATTGGCCATCTGGGCGGGAATAATGTTGTGGGCTTCAGGCGTTGGGGCACAACAAGCAGCGAACGAGGCCGCCGCGCCAGCCAAATTGACGCTTAGTCTGAAAGAGGCTGTGCAACGGGTGCTGCAGGAACATCCCGATGTCCAATCGGCGCAGGCGGCGATTCGTCAAGCGCAGGCCCAGGCCCGCCTTCAGCAGGCGCGTTGCTGGCCCCAGATAAATGCCGAAATGAGCTTTGCGGAAATCCAGAGCTTAGCACGCACGACGAACATCGGCGGGGGCACAATCACAACAGGCGGCGGCAGGCGAACGACGCGCGATTATGCCCTGACTTTAGATTTTGAGATATTTAATTCCACACGAGATTTAGAGATCAAACGCGCCAGGACATTAGCGGAGGCCTCCCAATACGGACTGCCGGAGGCGCAGCGCCAATTAGCCTTTGAAGTTATAAATGCCGCCTATCAGCTTATAGCCTCAAAACAATTAGCGCGTGCGCTGCTGCAGGCCGTGGCGGCGGCGGAACGGCATCGGGAAATGGCAGAGGCGCGTATTCAGGAGGGCGCCGCGCCCCAAGCGGATTTGTGGCCTGTGCTTGTAGAAGTCGCGGAGACGCGCCTGCAGGCTGTGCAAGCGGAAACAAACATACAAACGGCAGAAGCAGCCCTGCGCGCTTTGCTGCAATTGCCGCCGGGGACAGAATTAGAGCTGACAGCCCGTTTGCCCGAGGCGCCCTATTCAAGGGATTTGGCAGAGCTTCTGGCCAGAGCCCGCCAGATACGGCCCGATATTAAGCAACAAGAGCTGCGTGTGAAGGCGGCGGAGTTATCGACACGCGTGGCCCGTGTGCAAAGCGGCGTACAGCTCAATGCCCGCGCTTCCGCCGATTATGGCAGCCATACGGGCGCCACCGGCGAATCCTGGACATTGCGCCTGGGCGCCACATATCCTGTCTTTGACGCGGGCGCGGCGCAGGCGGCCGTGCTCTCTGCGGAGGCTGCGGCCCAGCAGGAGCGTCAGCGGCTGGCGGCGCTCCTGCTGAATGTGCAGGAGCAAGTCGAGCGGGCGCATGTGCAGGCGAAAGAGGCGTATGCGCGGCTGGAGCCAGCGGCAGTGGCGCGCCGCCATGCGGAAACAAATCTCGCCGCCGCGGAGGCGCGTTATCGGGAAGGATTAGCGATTATCATCGAAGTAATCGATGCGCAAGTGGCGCTTTTGCGGGCGCAAGTGGCAGAAATTCAGGCGCGGCTGGATTATGCGGCCGCGCTGGCCGCCCTGGATCTGGCCATCGGCGTTCTGCCAGAAGCGTTTTCCCCATGAAAATTAAACGCGTCGGCACGCCTTTACAGAGTGCCGATGACATTTTGCGCCAAGCCATATCTTGGCCTTTCCGAAGATTAAACAATCAGTCCCACATTGGGCAGGGGGAAGGCATGACAATCAAAAGAATTGTCACAATTGTCATTGTGCTGGGAATCCTGGGAGGCGGCTATTATTATTGGCGCCAGTCGGCGGCCGCGAAACAAAAAGCCGCGGAGCCTGAAATTGAGACGGCAAAAGTGGAGCGGAAGGATTTGCTGGTGACAGTATCCGCCAGTGGCGTAATTGAGCCGCTGACAACTGTGGAAGTGAAATCGCGTTCGGGAGGCGAAATTAAGAAGATTTTTGTGGAAGCGGGGGATGTCGTCCGGGCGCATCAGCTTATTGCGCAAATTGATCCCACGCAGACAAAAAGCAAAGTGGCACAGGCTTCGGCGACTGTAGCGGGCGGCAAAGCGCAATTGGCCAAAGCGCGGTTGGACGCGGCCTTGCAGCAGGCGCGCGCCTCGACAGATATCAGCAAATCAGTGGCGGCCGTAGAGGCCGCGCGGGCGAATGTGGCGCAAATAGCGGAACAATTGCAGCAGGATGAGGAGACAATTCGGCAAACAATTCGGCAGGCGGAGGCGAGCTTGCGCGCGGCGCGGGCGCGTTATGCGCAGGCGGAAGCGCAAGCCCAAGCCCAGCCTGCCTTGCAGAGCGCGCAAGTGGAAAGCGCTCGCGCGGCGTTAGAGGCGGCAAAGCAGAATTTAGCGCGGCTGCAAGCGGGGCCACGGCCCCAGGAAATCGCGCAAGCCGAAGCCTCTTTGCGCAATGCAGAAGCGGCGATGCGGAATGCGGAAGCCACATTGAAGCGCCAACAGGCTTTATTGGAAAAAGGCTTTGTGGCCAGACAGGCTGTGGAGGACGCGCAGAAAGTCTACGAACAGGCGCTGGCGCAAAGAGATATGGCGGCGGAGAATCTGGCGCTTTTGCGCGCTGGCAGCCGGGCGGAAGATATTGCTCAGGCCCAGGCGCAAGTGGCGCAAGCGGAAGCCGCCTTGCGCCAGGCGGAAGCCAACGCCGTGCAGATTGCCTTGCGGGAGCAGGAAAAGGAAGCCGCTCGTGAGGCTCTGGCGGAAGCGGAGGCTGCTCTGGCTGCCGCGCAAGCCCGCAAACGCGATGTGCAAGTGCGCCGCAAGCAGCTGGAAGCCGCGCAGGCCTCTGTAAAACAGGCCGAAGCCGCTTTGGAAGCCGCCAAAGCGGAGAAATTGCAAACGGCCTCCGCGCAGCAGAATGTCCGCGTGGCACTGGCGGATTTGCGCAAACAGACTTTACAGCTTAATGAGGCGATGACAGATTTGGGCTATACGAACATTTATGCGCCCCGCGGCGGCGTCATTATGCAAAAGCTGGTGGAGGAGGGCACAGTCATTCCGGCGGGCACGGCCGCGCTTAAAGAGGGCGCCGGGCTTGTCACTATTGCCGATACGAGTCAGATGTTTGTGCTGGCGGAAGTGGATGAATCGGATATGGCGGGCGTGCGCGTGGGCCAAAAGGCCGAGATTATGGCCTCAGTGCTGCCGGAGCAGAAGTTGCCCGGACGGGTCGTGAAAATCTTTCCTCAGGGACAAGAGGAACAGAATGTCGTGCGCTTTAAAGTGCGCGTGCGCATTGACAATCCGCCGCCGCAATTGCGGCCGGGCATGACGGCCGATGTTACGATATTTGTGGCACAGCGCAAAAATGTATTGGTCGTGCCGGATGTGGCTATCACGCGCTCCAAAGGAAAAGCCACGGTGGAGGTGCAAATTGCGCCGGGACAGGTGGAAACGCGTGAAGTCAAGCCGGGGCTGAGCAACTGGGAAGAGACGGAAATCATTGCTGGCCTGAAAGAGGGCGAAACAGTAATCGTGCCGCCGCCGCCGGGCAGCGAGCCCCCGCCGTGGCTGGGAGGCGGCAAGCAGCGGCAACAGGAACGCACGCGGCGACAGATGCTGATGCAATTCCGAAAGTGAGGCTGGCTGTGGGCGAAGCGTTGATTTCTGTATCTGAGCTAGTCAAAACATACGGCAGGGGCCAAGCGCTCGTACAGGCTCTGGCGGGCGTGAGCCTGGATATCGCCGTCGGGGAATTTGTGGCGATTATGGGGCCCTCGGGCTCCGGCAAAACGACTTTCATGAACATCATCGGCTGCCTGGATCGCCCCACCAGCGGGACATATCTTTTGCGCGGGGAGCCCGTGCACACGCTGTCCGATGATCAGCTGGCGCACATTCGGAATCGCTCCATTGGCTTCGTATTCCAAAATTTCAATCTGTTGCCCAATCACACGGCCCTGCAAAATGTGGAGCTGCCGCTTTTGTATGCGGGGATCGCGCGTCGGCGCCAGCGCGCCGAAGCGGCGCTGGAACGCGTGGGCCTGTTGGATCGAGCGCATCATCGGCCCACGGAGCTGTCGGGCGGCCAGCAGCAACGCGTGGCGATTGCCCGGGCGCTGGTGTGTGAGCCCGACATCTTGCTGGCGGATGAGCCCACGGGCGCCTTAGATTCCCGCACAGGCCAGGAAATTATGGATTTATTTTGTGAGCTCAATGCCCAGGGGCTGACGGTGATTGTCGTGACTCATGATCCGCGGGTGGCGGCCCGGGCGCGGCGAATTGTGGAGTTTTTAGATGGCAAGGTAGTCTCCGACAGTGTGCTGACGCCTGCAGGTGCCCCGGCCGCTTCCCCGGCCGAAGCGACGGAATCCTGAAGTCAAAAGCGTTGTAGGGCAGGGAAGCATATTATGAACATAGCTGAAGCGATCCGGGTGGGCATAGAAGGCTTGCTCGCGAACAAGCTGCGCTCCTTTTTGACGATGCTGGGCGTCATTATTGGCGTGGCGGCGGTCATTATTGTCGTGGCCATCGGGCAGGGGCTGAAGAAAGAAACGCTGCAGCGGATTGAGCGCCTGGGGACGAATTTGCTGACGGTGTTCCCGGGGCCTTCGCGGCGCGCGGGGATTACGACTGAAATGACAGTGATTAATTTGCAGGAGGAGGACGCCGAAGAAATCCGGCGGACAGTGCGGGGCATTCGCGGGGTGGCGCCGGAAGTGCAGGGGCGTGTGCAGGCCAAATATCGGAATCGCAACAGCCGGCCGCGGCTGGTCGGCAGCACGACCGATTATCCGGAAGTGCGCAACTGGAAAGTGGCGCAGGGGCGATTTTTTACGGAAGCGGAAATTCGCGGGCGGGCGCGGGTGTGCGTGCTGGGCAAACAGGTGGTGGATGATTTGTTTTACGGGCGGCCCTGCTTGGGCGAAGTCGTGCGCCTCAAAGGTTTGCCTTTTGAAGTGATTGGCATCGCCAAGGAAGTGGGCAGCGCCTGGGGGGAGCCCGACAATCAAATTCTGGCGCCCCTGAGCACCGTTAAAGAGCGCGTGCTGGGGCTGGATTATCTGACAGCCATTGCTGTTTCCGCCGTCAGCACGGATATGCTGGATCAGGTGGAGCGGCAGATTGAGCAGCTGCTGCGCCGCCGTCATAAACTGCGCACTGGCCAGCCCAATGATTTCAATATCATGAAGCAATCCTATTTTATTGAAGAAATGTCCGCCGCCAGCGCCACGATGACGCGTTTGCTGGGCGGCATTGCGCTGGTGTCGTTGCTTGTCGGCGGCGTGGGCATTATGAACATTATGCTGGTCTCCGTCACTGAACGCACGCGGGAAATCGGCATCCGTAAGGCGGTGGGCGCCCGCAAGAAGGATATCCTGGCCCAATTTCTGATTGAATCGATGGTGTTGAGCGTTATTGGCGGCCTGTTTGGCATCCTCATTGGCGTGGGCATCGCGATTGCTCTGGGCCGCAGCGGCACGGGCTGGACGACAATTATTTCGCCCCTGTCCATCGTGGAATCGTTTTTGTTTGCGGCCGTCGTGGGCATATTTTTCGGGCTGTGGCCCGCCAAAAAAGCCGCCGATATGGATCCCATCGTGGCACTGCGCTATGAATAAAGGCGCTATAAAGGTGCCATGGATACATTTGAATAAAGACGAAAGCAATTGCCGCCGCATTCCTTTGCGTTCATTATTTAGTCAGTTTTGGGGCGGGCGTCCCCGCCCGCCACAATCTTCCGCAGGCGAGGACGCCTGCGCTACGCGGGAAAAAATTGGCGGGGACGCCTGCGCTACGCGGGAAATATATTTGGCCACATTTTGCCTCCAGGAGGCTTTGGGGCCACATATCTCCATGGGGCTCCACATCCTTCCATCCTCCACCGCAGGGACATGCAGGGGGAATGTCGCAGGCGAGGACGCCTGCGCCACGCGAGAAAAAATTGGCGGGGACGCCTGCGCTACAACAATTGATTTTACTTTTCCTGTGCCACGCGGGAGGAAATTGGCGGAAACGCCGGCGCCACAACATTGTAAATTCATGCTTGCCGGCGCGGCGCGTTTGAGGATGTGCCCCGATGGCTATCTGCTCGTGCACTCAGGGGAGGGAGGCTGGCTTCAATTTTCCCAATGCACTTCCAGAATGTCCTCAGAATAGCCCGCCCAACGCAGCAGCCGACGGACTATCATTGTTATAGTCGGAAGATGATATGCGCCTAAATCCATCTCTATCCACAGGCCGTTGCTTAACTTTTTAGGAGAACTAAAGGGGCGATGTAAATGATGGGGCTCCGTATGAATAAGATATCTTTTTTTAGTTTTGGTCCCTTTTGTTAAAATAATTGGGCAATCCTCTTTTTTAATCTTTCCCTGCTTTATAAGCCATTCAGCTGTATATAAGAGAACTTCCTGGGAATTCTGGCAATCAAACCGCTCACCCTGGATAAGAAAGTATTTTTCGTAAGGAAATTTAGATGGCAGTACATGCGTGGGGAGGCTTATCCCGCCTCGTTGCCTCGTCCCGCCATCGCCTTCCTGCGTCGCCTCCACTTTCAGGCGCACGCGCGGCAAAAAGGCTTTAATATCCGGCACCGATATATCCGGGCATTCTTTGCGCAGCCAGCGGACGAGGGGCGAAGAATCATTTGCAAAGAGTTTCTGCAATGCCATGAACAACTTCAAAGCGCCCTGCCGAAAGCTCTCGGGGGAGAGCAGCGCCAGTTTTTCCAGCGCTTCTTCTTCCGCCGTCACAGATATTCTTATCGCCCACAGCAGCTTTTCAGGCGCCTCCACAGGAGCATGGGCCTGATACAGGCGATATTCATCTCCGTCTGTCAGCAGGCAAAAATTCACGCCCGCCGCGGCAGCGTAGGAAACAATCTGCGAAATGCATTTAAAATCCTCCAGATTTGTGCCTAATGCCTTCGCCTCGATTAATACACACGGCTTGCCCTCTAAAAGCAACGCATAATCTACGGGATTAGCCTGCGATTGATGTTTGTATTCGCGCGTGACCTGATCCACATTTTTGGTGTCCCAGCCCAGAGCTGCCAGCAAAGGCTCAATCAGCGCGGACTTCGTATCCTGTTCGCCAATATGTTTTTGTTTCAGGCGGGGGATTTCTTGCCGGAGCCGCTGAATTTCCTCCCGCAGGGGGCCAGAGAGAGAAGCGCTCAGCGTCATGGGAAGTGTCCTCGCGAATATTTCGTAGGCATACAAGTATGGATATATTTTCGTGGCGCCTGTTCGATTTCCTTCCTGGCCTCCAGCACACAGGCATCTTTTTGAAATGCGGGCGTTCCTGGGAAATAATCTTGTTGTGGGGCAATATCTATAGATTGTTGTAGGGCGGGCGTCCTCATAAATAATAAGAGATTGTAGGGCGGGCGTCCCCGCCCGTCACATTTTCCCCTAATAGCCGCGCGCGCAAAAGGGATAATCCGCCGCCATCGCCTTCTTTATCTTGCGGCCGATACATGCGGGAATTGTCGCAGGCGAGGACGCCTGCGCCACAGCCCACAACAACGCGTGGGGCGGGCGTCCTCGTCCGCCACATCTTCCGCAGGCGGGGACGCCTGCGCTCCGCGGGAAAAAATTGGCGAGGACGCCGGCGCCAAAACATTTGAAATTAATGCTCGCTGACGCCACAATCCCAACATCGACACATGGGAGCGCCCTCTTTTATTAACGCGATATGGGCGCTTTTTTGTTGACGCGTGGGGCGGGCGTCCTCGCCCGCCACATTTTCCATAGACGCCACATTCTTCCCCCAGGAGGCATTGCCTCCACATATCCCCAAAAGGCTTCGCGGACACATTTTCCACAGATGCTACATTCTTTCCCCACGAGGCATTGCTGCCACATTTTCCCAGGAGGCGGTGCCGGAAAGGAATATCCCACAGGCCTGTGATGGCCCTTTAAGTATATGAGGATTGCGGAAACCGCAAAAAGCCGCATTTTGGGTGAGGTTTCCGCAGAGGGGCGAAATGGCCCTGGGAGGCCTGGAGAGGGCCTTGGGAGCCCCTTTGGGTCTTGACAAAAGGGAGACCAAAGGGTATAAGAGAAGGTGTGTTCTGGGGGGATTTCCGCAGGGGGGCGGGATATTTAGCCTGCAAAGCCAGAGAAGGCCGATGTGAAGAGGGGGGAATCAGAATCTCCGCCTTGATGAAAAGTGTTTGAGGCATTATTTCCTCTTTTTTCTTATTTTCCTTTCCTGTTTTGCGCTTGAATACACTCAGTCTAATCTCCGCCCTGAGGAACAGAGGAACAAGGGATGGAGACAAATACGCAAAGCGCTTGGGGAGGATGAGCCATGCTACAGAGGATTGGCAACTTTTTTGGTTATTGCCTCCTGTATGGCGTCATTGGGCTAATCTCATTAGCGGCTTTCGTGGCTGATCCGTTCTTAGGCGTGTTTGTTTTTTGTTTATTGATATACATACTGGAAGCGTAATGATAGCGGTGCCGAATGCTAATACGGGTCTCAATCTCTGCCCTGATGAACAAGAACAAGGGATTGTGACATTCTGAAAAAAGATAGAAGAAATACGAATGAAAACACTCCGCGAGATTTTGCATTTATTTGACCCCATTTTAGTTGTGCTTTGCATACTGGCTGTCTTGGTTTTGCCGTTCTTAATGATTTTAAACCCCTTGTTGGGGATAGGAGTGATTATTGGCTTTAATCTTATATTAGCGCATTTGTTTTCAGATTGATGTTTTCAGTTTGTTTTTCTCATGGGCGGGAGGGGAAGAGCGATATTTTATTAGGATGAGGAAGATGTATGTATATTTAATAAACAAGGGAGAAGTGGCGTGGAGTGAGACTCTAACTGCTCAAGTCAAATCTCCGCTCAGATGCGCAAAGGATGGGGACACAATCACTTAACCAAGGAGATGATCAGAACATGATGACAAGAGCCAAGTTAATAGAGGCTTTGTGGTTAGCATTTCAGTTACGGTCAGCGGGCGTCCCCGAAGAACAGATTCCTATCTATAGTATTAGGGAAATGCGAGAGATGCTCTGGCAACTGCAGCAGAATCGTCTAAATCTCCGTCCTGAGGAAAAAGGGCTTGAGCCATCGGGCGACGATTCGGGCGACGATTCAGATCTCTTTCATTAGTTTGATTCCGTCCAAATCTCCGCCCTGAGGAACAGGGGAGGGCGAGGGCGGATCTGCCTATGGGGCGCTGTTTCTTTTCGAATGCGTCCCGTTTTCGTCTTTGCCCTGGGGGAGCAGAGCGGGCGCGGCGTGGAAGCAAGCCGAAAAGCGAGGCGCAGGGACGCTGCGGCCTTCTTTGCCCCCGGGCCAGCTTGGGGGGATTTTCTCCTGCAGAACTCAGAAAGTCGCATTCTTATTGTCTCTTAGCTCATACTGGAAGAGAAAAAAGAATTACTCTTGACAAATTAAGGTATTTATGCAATAATATTTGGCGTTATTTTGCAACTTGAGGGGGGTAATTTTAAACAAGGTCACGCTCAAAGAAGGCTCCTGGGCGCCTCGAATGCCGTTTCTCCATTTGCCCCGGTCCAAAGAGGGAGATTTCTTTTTTTCTTTTTTCCCTTCTGAAGGCGGGAGGCGGTCTTCTGCGCTGGATGCCCTGAGGCACGAAGGACGGAAGCCTCCCTGCGTCTTTGCGGGCGGGCTTTTGGGAGCGCCAGGGCAGAAAGGCCATAAGAGGAGAAAACAGCTGTTTTTAGGCCCGGCGTTCGGCAGAGGGCTCTTGTCGAAGGGGCTGCTTTCAGGAGCCAGCGAAAGCGCGCAAAAAGGGGGAAGTCCGGATGAAACGGTTTGAGTTGATGAGCCTGGAAGCCAAAAAAGAAAAGCTGCTGCTGTTAATCGAAGCTTTTCGTGAGATCGAGCTCATGCGCGCGCCCTGGTCAGGCCTCGCGAAAAGCGCTGTTTTCACTCATATTTTGTCGCTTGCGGAGAACTTGAAAGAATTAGGCGAAGAGGAATTCGTCGAGGAAATCCTGTGGTGAGGGGGCCCCATTTCTCCGTCCGCCCCGGTGCGACACAGGGGATATACTTTTTCAACGGGGGGCTATCAGGGGACTGACGAAAGCGCGATAAAGGGGGAAGTACGGATGAACCGGTTTGACTTGATGAGTCCGGAAGAAATAAAAGAAGAGCTTCGGCTTTTACGGGATGCTTTGCGGGCGCTGGAGCAGATCAACGCCCGCTGGTCGGTTGCGGCGCAAGAATCCATTCTGGCAGACATTTGTGTGTTTGTGCGTCATTTACTGGAAGTAGACGAAGCAGAAGCCATTCACGAGATTTTAAGCGCAGAGTGATCCGTTTTGCGGGTGGAGCGCCGGGGAAGGCAGCCATGTCTGGAGGGAGGAAAGTGAAAAAAAGAAAATTAGCCCTGTTGAGCCATTTTGAAGTGGTTTTGCGTCGGTATCAGGACCATCTGGCAGAATGTGCACGCTGCCGGGCGTTTTTTCGGCGGGTGGGGGAGGCGGTGGTAAGTATTCACGAGGATATTGAACCGGTCCCCTCTTTGACGACCTTGGACCTTCTGCTGCAGCCGCCGACTGCGGAGGCGGTGGAGGGGCATGTGCCCGAGAAGCTGCTGGTGCTGGCCAAAGAGGGTTTGCTGCCGAAAGCAGAGCGGGAGCAGGTGCGGGAGCATCTTCGCCGTTGTCGGAGCTGCTGGGAGAAAGTGGTGCTGGGTGAGAAGTGAGCGGCGGGCGGGAACAGAGGGCATTTTCACAACAAACTTTTTGTTATAATAATGATGGGCGGGTTCATAGGGGACAGCCACTATCGTGCTACTCCCTGTATGAGGCAAAATGCGCGTATCGTTTGCCCAAACAGGATGGGGAGAAGTTGGGCTAGTGAGCTGGCCCAAAAGCTTTAGCCTCCAGCAAGGCACGAGAAAGTTCAACAGAAAGTCTTGAGAACGCCAATCAGATTTGCAAGTATCATTGTGAAGAGCTTCCCAGTCGGTGCGAAGCCTCCCCAAATAAACCCTTACTGGAAAAATCGCAAAGACACCGGGCAACTTAGCCGAGAGAAAAGGGCTTGCCTCATTCCTCTAAAATCACGGGGAGCTCAGAACAATGAGGAGGAGCGCAACAGTTAGCTGCGGCTCGTGGCGTGCGCGTGGGCTTCTTAAGTCATCCCATACAAGGGAGTGCCGGGGTCTAGGCCTCTTGCAAGCACTGTTATTTGCTCAAGGACATGTAAGCGCAGGGAGAACGGGTGGGGCAGGGCCACATCTCTATTGCCTGCGCTCGCTGCAAATGTATTCCATCCCGCTTATTGCAGTGCAATGAAAAATGAGCTCACTTTCTCATATTTCAAGTATTTCTCGAGGGGAACAATGATTTGCCCAAAGAATGTATTCAATATAAAAAAGTTGATAAACCGCAAATGGGAATTCCCCAAATATGGAACAAAAGGAGATTTTGGATAGAAAATTTAACTCGGTAGAAGAACTATTAAACGATGTCCCCTGGCTGGCGAAATATGGGCGGAATATTCTGGCCAAGCTCATAGAAGAGGGCATCACCTCTTTAAGGCAATTCATTCATATTCCTCCGGCACGGTTTCGCTTTTGGCCAGGAATCGGAGAAACGAAAGTTTATCGCTTAGTGGCGATGCAAGAAGAAATACGGGAGAGACTTTTAGGCGAAGCCAAGAAGTATCCCCCCATTACTTTAACAAGTACCCTCAGAGTTTTGCCTATCGCCTCGCGGTATTCCGTCCGCTTGTTTAATAGTTTAGGCCGTTTGGGTGTAAACACAGTTCAAGAGGCCTTAGACTTGGCGCCCGAAACTCTGGCCAGGGCACAGGGCGCCGGAAAATATCAGGTGGAACTGTTCCGCCAATTGCAGGCGGATTTGCGCCGCTTACTGGCGGATTCCGGGGCCCTTTGTGCTCCACATTCCGCTGGAGATTCTACCATAATTGGAGCGCCAGTCAGTGAGGAATCTCGTCTATCCACGGAGCCACAAGAACAGGAAGAGATAGACGCACAGGAGCCATTTGCGGCGCTTCCGATCACGGCCCTGGGGGAAATTTGGCTCTCCTTGCCGATCGCGCTGCGCAATATCTTGCAAAGGTATTATTTAAACACAGTCGGGAAAATTCTGGCTCTTGCGCCCGAAGACTTTGCGCGGCTGCACGGGGTAGGCCCGGTGCGTGTCCAAGCGTTCATAGACCTGCAAAACAAGCTTAAGGCGTTAAGGGATACCTACAGGGAAACAGTAAGCGTCACTTCGCAAGTGGCGCAAGAGGGAACAACAACCGCCAAAGAGCGCCCCTTCGAAGAACCGCGGCTGGAGGAGCGCGCTACTTCCACCCTCACTTTCCCGCTTTCCTTTCGGCGGCCTTCTTTTGAGGAAATGTGGCAGGAACTGCTCGCCCAAGCAGAAAAAAGAAATGCCTGGGGTTTTGCTTCCGCCAGAAACTACAATATCTGGGTCAGATATTATCAACATCCCCTTGGCGCCTTTCAAGCGGAAAAGAGAAAAACCCTGGAAGATCTGGGGGAAACTTATGGACTGACACGGGAACGAGTGCGGCAAATCATTGCGAAATTTACGCACCGCCTCGTGGAGGAGTTGCAGTATAGTCCGGATTTTGTTTTGTTTGGGCAGGTAGTGCAAGAAATACTGATTCGAAGCTTGGGCTTGATGTGCGTCGAAGACTTTGCTAAATCCCTGCAAGCCCGAATGCAATGGGATTGTCCTCCGACTGCGGCCGAGTTAGCCCTACTGTCCCGGCTGCTGGCGAAGACGGATTTTCCCTATCGTTTTCGCTGCCGCAATGGCTTGATAGAACATGAGAACACATGCCCATTTTTACACCAGGAAGTAACGCAAAAGGCGCAAGCTATTTTAAAGGAGATTGACGACCGCCTGCATTTGCTGGATTTTGCGTATGAACTGTCCCAGGCCTGTGTCCGGTTGCCCTGTGCAAAAAGAGGAGGAACATGCCCCCCTTATACCTGTGGCGTCACCGGCGAAAAACCCTCTCTTCCCGCAACTTATGTGAAGGCGATTTTGACCGAGATGGCGCCCTCGCCCCTGGAAGAGGAATATGTGTGGGGATACTGGTGGACTCAGCTCAAGAAGGCGCGCCAAAAAGGCCCGGCGATCTATGCCGCCCTTCATATTCTGGGGCGCCCCACGCATTATAAAGAACTCCTGCAGTTTTTGTGCCAACACAACCCCCTGTTTTCCGCATCCGATGAGCGCTATGTGCTCAATCACTTAATTAATGGTGAGGAATATGTTCTGACCGAGAGGCTCGGGACCTATGGCCTGGCGGCGTGGAATGTGGTAAAATACGAAACCGTGGGGGATCGGATTGAAAATATGCTGCGGGGGGAACAAAAAATGATTCCGCAATCGGTAATTATTCGCCGCCTGAAAAGCCAGGGCATTCCGGAGGGGAATATCCGCGCCGCGTTAGAACAGCAACGGTTCTTTCGCGACGAGGAGGGCTATGTGGGTTTGGCCGAATGGGCAACCGAAAAAAATAAGCCGCCCAAACCGCAAACCTCGTTATTTATTTGGGAAGACGACGAACCCGAATATCTCTTCTAGGAAGCACTTATGCCTTGGGATCCGCCAGAATTAGCCTACTTGCCTCCTGAAGCGCAAGAACTGATGCGGTTTGCCTGCACCCGAATGGTGCATAGCTACAAGCCCGTTTTGATGCTCGCTATTTTGGAGCAGCTCCCTGCCCTCAGTTTCCCCTTTGACCCGGTGGCTGAGTTCTTCGTCCGCTTCTATCAGGAACGCGAAAAACAAGGCCTGCCCGTGGAACGCCGCCCCTGTCAATTTGCCACTCATAAGGGATTTGATTGGACCAAATGCCGTCAAACAGCTTATGCGGTTTTGCGAAAGATTTTTGACATTTCTTGTAGCTATTTGGAAGTTGCAAATGGAAAAATAAAAATTTTACACCCAACAGGATGGTTATCACTACACCAGGCACACTACAACAGAGTCGTGATTCGTCTGCTTTCCCAAGCACTAAATGATTTTTACGAAAGAATAATTATCGCAGGAGAAGCGCTCTATGGAATGCAGCCACAATCCCGCGCCTCCCATCCGCTGGTGTTATTCCTGTCAGATGCCGACGACGGAGAAGATTTGTATATCCTGTAATCGCCCCACAGAGCAATTATTGCGGAATGCCAAGCTGCGACCGGTTTTTCGGGAAGAAATTGAATTGATGTCAGAATTGATTGGCAAGGCACTTATGCGGTGCCCGCGGGATGGCATTTTGTGGCGAAGCGGACATGATTATTATGTCTTGGGCAAGAAGGTTTTTCGCTTGTGTGGAGGGAGCATTAGCCAGCCGCCTGCATTGCGAATAGTGGATGCCCAGCTTTGGGAGATTTTACAGCGCAGCCCCTCGCGCCTGCCAGCCGCGCTGCGCCGCCCCTGTGAAGCGCAACTCGAAAGACTGCGCGCCGCGAATATGCGCCGCTTAGTTTCTCTGGAAGAAGAGGCGGTAACTTTTTTGCGAACAACCCGAGCGGCCTTTCCTGATCTGCCTCTGGTTGTTTCCTGGTCGGGGGGAAAGGATTCCACCGTGGCTTCCCTGCTTGCCCAACGCGCCTTCCCTGAGGAACGCATTGTGCATGTGTTTGCGGATACTACAATCGAGCTGCCATCCACCTATGCCTATCTTACCGAATTTCGGCGGGCCTATCCGACGCTTCCCTTTGTCATAGGGGTGCCTTCCCGTGACTTTTATGAACTTTGCCGGGAAATCGGTCCCCCCAGCCGAATACAACGATGGTGCTGTACCACCCATAAAGCGAGCCCGCTAGCGGACATTTTGGGCGCAATTGGCGGAGATAAAGAGGTGTTAGTGGCGAGTGGCTTGCGAAGGACAGAGTCAAGACGGCGCAAAGACTATAGCAAAATCATTCATCAAGGAAAAATCGGCCGCCAGAAATTACTCAATCCTATCGCGGACTGGAGTGACTTCGATGTCTGGGCCTATACACTGGTCCAGGGCCTGCCGGTGAATGAGGCTTATAAATATGGGCTGGATCGAGTAGGATGCGCCTTCTGCCCCGATTCGCGGGATTGGCGTGATATGATAGGGTTTGCCAAGTTTAGAAGTTATTTTTCGTCTTGGTTTAAACACCTCATCGATATTTTTAGCCAAGCCCAAGTCGAAAATCCCGAGCAATATGTGTATTCTGGAGCGTGGAAATCACGGCGAGGGGGAGGAATAGGAAAAGTGGGTTTGCCGCGTGCCCAGGTTTATGATGTAATCACTGCTCCTTGCCAGGAGGGGGAATGCGCCACCGGGTACGAATTATCAACAACCTTCTCATTCTCTATGTTAGGTGAACTCCTCAAGCCTTTCGGCAAAGTATATCGCTTGCCGAGCATTGCGGAGATGGGATATTTTGAGGTAGAAGGTCCTTATGGCGCCTTCAGCGTCAAGGCCATTCCTATTTGGAAAAGATTGCGGGTTGTCTTTGAAGATGAACGAGTACGCAGACGACTCGAAGGCACTATTCGCCTGCAACTGCGCAAGTTACAGGCCTGTGTGGGCTGTGGCGCTTGTGCTACGCTCTGTCCCCAAGGAGCTATCATCCAAGTGGGAGAAAAATATCGCATTATTGAAGATAAATGTCATCATTGTCTGCAATGTGTTCGCAGAGTCAAAGCAGGATGTCAAGCTGCTCATTCAGTCAATAGAAAGATGAGCATATATGTATAGTGGTTTAACTTATACTGCGGACTTTGGCATAATACCCCACGCCTTATCGCGTGCTTTGGCAGAGGTGAAAGAGGGGGAGATAAGTTCTTTTGGCCGGGACAAGGTTTTAGCACAGCGCTGGGGAATAGGAACAGTGCAGGTGGAGGCATTGGGAGCGTGGATGCGGTTGGGAGGGTTACTGGCCGATGACAAGAACGCTAAGGTTAAGAAATTGTCCGCCTTCGGAGAAGTTCTTTTCCGTTACGATCCCTATTTACAAGCTTCACCTACATGGTGGGCTTTGCATATTAATTTAGCCCAGAATTATGCCGCATGGCAGCTATTAGTCATTTTACGATATTCTGCTTATACAATAGCTGAGCTAGATAAAATTCTTCAGGAAATGTTTCCTGATTTGAGTATAAGGACACTGCGCAATGCCCGGCAGTCTGTGCTTCGGACTTTGGCTGATACTCCTCTTGGGAACGAAATAGGGATTTTCAAATTAGAAAAAATAGGAGGAAACGAGCAGAGCCTTTCCAAGTTGCCTATCCGGTATGGGCAGGTGCCGTTAGGAGTGGTGGGGTATGCGGTAGTGGATTGGATGCAGCGGCGGGGCTTTCGGTCGGTGAGTTTAGAAACGCTGAGTGCGCCGGAGGGGGTGGGGCCTATTTTGCATATGTCCGCGGGCGTCCTGGAGCGCTATTTGCTCGACCTGGAGAACACTTTTCGGGGGCGCGTTCTCTCATATAGCCGGACGGCATCTTTAAACGAAGTGTATTTAGCCCCCGCCATCACCCCTTTGCCCTTGTTAGTCAGCCAGTATATCCACGAGCAAGCGGGTTTGCCCTGGTTCGAAGCGCTCGAGCGAGCGATGCAGGAGGTGCCAGCGGATGTGGACCGAGGAGGACAAATGGAACTGGATTCAGACTCTGCGCGGTGAGCTCCGCTTTGCCCGCCATTCCCGGTATCCGGTGGTGTTAGTGCGCACGGCGGCACATGAAAAGCGAGAATTATGGGAAGCGGTCGCCCGCGAGTTGCCCTTAGCCTTCTTGGATATTCAGGAGGTTTGGGACCACCCCGATTTTGTGCGTGCCTGTGGGGCCTGGCCCACTTTAGTGGATTGGGTTCGGGAACAAGCGCGCGCAAAGCCCGAAGGGCTACTGATTATGGGCTTAGATGCCGTTTTAACGCGATGGCCCTCCGCAGAGCATGAATGGATTTTCCGCAAGCTTTTGAAAAGCGAGATATTTACACCCGACACGCGCGAAGCGGTGCCCTGTGTGATTATCAGCGCTTTAGCCTGTAATTATCCATTGCCCCAAGATCCGCAGAATTTCGGGCGCATTGTAGAGGAAGAAGAATAAAGCTCGTTTCGTGGCGAAGAGCGGGGAACTTATTTAAGGGGGAAATCTGCCGATGCCGAACATGTTGTCAGACCTCATCAAAATTAATCCCGGTTTTCGGACCGCTGTAAACCTTATTCAGGAACAAGATGACCTGGCGAAAGCAGACTCTTTTGCCCCGACCAAAGAAGCGGCCGAAGTGCTTTTTGACATCGAACGGCAAATGGAGCCGCACGCGGGCCGCAGAGCGCGTCTGATCACAGGCACCTATGGCACCGGCAAAAGCCACCTGGCCTTAGTGCTCGCTCAACTCTATCGGGGCCATAGGGACCAGTTGCCGCATGTTTTAGGCCGCTTACACGAAAAATTTGCCGGGCGCTATGCGCAATTGCAGCAGCAATTAAAACGGATTTCCCCTGACTGTCCTTATCTTGTGGTGTTGATCGAGGGCTATACGGATGATTTTGAAGCTACCCTGGTGCGCGGCCTGCAGCAGGCCCTCCTGCGCCTGGGATGGACCGATTTAGTCCCGCGCACGCGCTTTTATGCTGCCGCCCAACGCCTCAAAGAATTGCAGCAGGATCCCGAGGCGCGCCAAAGGTTAGAACAGGTCTGTCCCCAAATTTATGGCGATGCCGTGGATTCTCTTATCCGGAAGCTGGAAAGCGGAAGCGCGCAGTCAAGCGACCTGCAAGCCTTTGAAAAAATCCATCAACAGGTCTGCTTTAATGCGGAGTTTTTTGCGGAAAAAAGTATGGAGGCGGTGGCGACCTACCAGGAGATTGCCCAGAGATTAATTGACGAAGGGCGCGCTTTAGGAATTGTCGTCATCTGGGATGAATTTGGGCAATTTATGGAACAGGTCGTGCGCGACCCTGCTTCGCGGCAGGCCTTAGCGATCCAGCGGTTTGCCGAGGCGTGTCAAAATAGTCGCGAAAATCAGCTGCATTTGTATCTCATCACGCACCGGACGCTGAAAAGCTATGTGGCGCGCCTGTGCGAAGAGCGGCGTTTGTCCCAGCAAGCGATGAAGTCGCAGGAGGAGGAATTTGAGAAGGTTTCGGGCCGCTTTCAGGAATTCGTGATGGAAAGTCAAGCCGAGGAGCAATACGGCCTCATTAATGATGCGTTAATTCAGCAACGGGATGTGGGTTGGGAAGAGTTTGTGCGCCAGCACGACAGTTCCTTTGAGATTTTGACGGAAGAGGCGCACAAAGCGAACCTTTTGGCGGATTTAACCTATAATAATTTGCGTAAGATTGTGGTCGAGGGCTGTTATCCCTTAGCGCCGGCCACGACGGCCATGTTGCCAGCGGTCGCAGAAACTGTGGCGCAAAATCAGCGCACTTTGTTTACTTTTATATGTAGCAATGACAATCATACCGTCGCCCAGTTTGTGGAGACCACCCCCATCCCTGCTCCCGGCGAGCCTTTGCCCCTCATCTTCTGCGACCGCATCTGGGATTATTTTGAACAGCAAATCAGGGAGGATCAGTATGGCCGTAAAACTTACCAGCGGTATCGTTCCGCCTTAGCCACCTTGGGGAGCAATGCTGATGAGGAAAGCCGAAAATTAGTCAAAATACTCGCCTTATTCGATTTGCTGCGGGAAGTGGGACGGGGAAGGGATTTCCCCGCCAATGAGGAGATGATTTTTTTAGCCTACGGGGCCCGTTCAGACGCAGAAAAAGAGGTTGTGCGTGAAAAGTTAGAAACCTTCAGCCAGCGCGGAAATTTCCGGATCGCCGCTCGTTTGACCGACAGAACTTACCGCCTTATCGCTGGTGGGGGCACGGAGTTAGAAGAAGTTATACAAAAAACTATCCAAGAGCGCCAGGCTTCTTTAAGTGTGGCCGAGTTTTTGCGCGCCCGGTGGGGTTATTCTGCCGCCTCCAGAGGAACACCGCATTCACAGGGTTTAACTTTAGGGTTTGAAGAGAAGTTAGAGGTCCTTACGACGCATCCAGATCTTCCCCAAAGGACAGTAGAGATAAAAGTATTATTGCCTGAAGAATTGCATAATCTGCATCGGTGGCTTAGCGATATAGGCGGCGGGCAATATAAGGATGGAATCCTATTTTTAATTCTTCCTACGGCACAGGTAGAGATAGGGAGTGTCGCTCGTGCCGCTTTGGAGTATGCAGAAAATCCCCAGGTTCTTTTTGCCTGTCCTCCCCAACCGTTAGAAGGCCTCCGGGATTTAGTGGCGCGTTTGGAGGCATTAGAATACATTGCGCAGCGAGAGCCTTCTTTATGGGGCGAGCAGGGCGAGAGGCACGACGAATGGCAAGTGGAATATCAAGAAACCGAAAAAGCATTGCGTGAGATGTTGACACCTGTGGCCCTGGTTTCCCCTGCGACCACACTGAAACTCACTTGTTTTTGGCAAGGTTCGCCCAGTGAATGTGCTTCGGAAGAGCAATTGCGGCAGTTAGTGGAAAGGGCAATGGTGCATGTCTTTTCGCTTTCTCCCCGCGCTAAGGAAGAGTTTCTTCGTTCCTCCGCTTCTGGCAGTGGGGGACTGAAAAGTGCCCAAAGGGAAGTCATTGATACTTTGTTAGAGCCCAAACCCTTAAGCCGCAACCTGGAGGCCTTAGCGCAAGAAAAAAATCAGGCCCGGGCACGCCTGGTGCGCCTCCTGGAAAAGTTAGGGATGCTCAAAAAGCACAATACCAGGTACAGTTTAGTGCCTCCGGAGGCTGAGGCGGATCCCGGAGCCCACGCCCTGTGGACTTACTTGACCGGAATTCCGGACAAAGCCCGCGAAGGTCCGTATGAATTAAAGGAGATTGTGCACACCTTACGAAGTGCCCCCTATGGCCTGGGGCCTTTTGTCCTGCCGCTTTTTCTTGCAGTAGCGCTTCATAAGAATATCCGTAATGGGAACCTCCTGTTAAAGAAACGCGCGCGCGCCAATGGAGAATATCAATTGATTTCTATTTCTGGCGAAGCTTTGGATGAGGCGGTCCGCAATCCCGAGGCCTATCGGTTTGAATATGTGGATATCACTGAACAACAAAATAATCTTATTGCGGCTCTTTATGAGGCGCTGGGCGGCCATTCCTCTTCTTCGTTGCGCGGTGGGGATCTTTTAGAAGAAACGCAAAATCAAGTGGTGCGCTGGTGGGGGAATTTGCCTCGCTATTGTCAAAATACAGCCTCCTTATCTGTCCCCGCTAAGTTTTTGCGAGACGAAATTTTGCGGCCCTTAACCCTTATGGATAGCGACCCGCAAAAAATTCTTATTGATAGATTGCAGGAGAAAGTTGATCCGAAGCAGCCGATTTCGCGCGAAAGCTTTAAACAAGAGTTTGAGAAGCTTATCGATGAGATTGAAAACGCGTGTTCCAACCTTCTGCCCCAGGTGGCGGAAGAATTATCCCGGGTGCTGGAGTGGGGGGAAGATAAGGACCCCGGTGCAGTGACAGAGCGTTTGCGCGCTTGGTATGCGGCTCTTCCTGAAGCCACCCGGCAATGGAATCACTCTGCCGACGCCGGAAAACTGCAACAATGGCTGCGAAGCCCCGAGTCCGCCCTGGACAAGCTCTGCGAAAGCATCATGGGCAAGCCACTTTTGGACTGGAGTGATAATGACCCCGGGCATTTTGCCGGACGCTTACAAAGTGCGATGCAGAGCCTCGCCGAATGGGAGCCTCCCGTCCCCGTATCTCTCGACAGCCCAATGCCAGAAACTCTGCCCTCTGGCTCCGCGCGGCTGAGTGTTGTCGCTCAATTTAAGGATCGTCCCCTCAACTTGACGCGCCGGTTTCACATTATAGAACCCGAAGAACTGAGCGAACCGGCAAAAATTTTGTTGCGATTATTGCGCAGCAATCTGGCCGAAGATGTGGCCTTAGCTGATGGCGAAAAAGAGACCGTACTGTTAGAGCTGATCCGTCAGGTGTTCGGTGATGGGTAAGATACGGATTGTCTTGGATCCGCATAAAGAGGCCGAATTTGGCGGTTCCCGGGTGTGGGAAGTCGCGGATGAAGAAGGATATAAAGAAGTCCGCAAACGGCTGCGCACTGCGCTTGAGCAGGATGAAGAATTGTTAATTTGGGTTACACATCCTGCTTTTCTGACCCGTTTTACAGATTTGCAGGCCCAGGGCACGGTAGAAATTGTTAAGTTTGAATTGCGGCAAGAATTGTTGCGGCATCTGGGGGCAGAAGGACCGTTGCCTGAAGTGCTCAGTAACGAAGCCATTCGCGAACTGGATTTGCTTACTTTGGCTCGCGATTATCCCCTGCGGTCGGGCGAAGAGCCATTAAGCTGGGCGTTAAGGGTGACTTTAGGCGAAGTCTGGGGGAAATACGCTCCGGGGGAGAAAGATGTCGCCGAAATTCTAAGCACAATTGTTGCCAGGATACACAAAGACGGTCCCTCGGAAGCCTTAGCCCAGTTGATGGGACAGCAATGCCAAAAATGGGCGGCCTTGTCCCCGTATTCTTCCTCTGCCCAAATGCGGTCTTTTTGGAACTGGCTGGCCGATAATCCTTTTCGCCATGCCCGTGCGCTTTTGTCCACTTATGCCGTCCGTGGCTACGGAGAAGTCGCCAGGCAATGGCTTCAGCAGGCTGATATCACCCTCCCAGAGATCCAGGAAGCGGAAAATATTCTTTCTCAAATAGCGCTGCCTCTCGATGTCCCTGCCTACTTGCTGTCGCCTCTCCTACGGAATCAAATCCAAAAATCTCTGCAGGAATTGCTTCAGGAAAAGGGACTGGAGGCGATTAAGGTTATTTCTCTCTTTCTTCCGGAGGAGCTGCAACAACTGGAGAATTATTTATGGGCACGCGTCCAAGCCGGCCACTTTTTTTCGCAGACAGAGCAGAAACTATGGGAAGAATATACGCCCTCATGGCCCGATGAGCCCCGGATTCGCCGGCTGCAGAGGATCGGCCAAGCACTTTGTGAAGTTCCCCTGCCCTCCCTTTTGGATGCGGAAGCTGATTGGCTTTCCGCCCAGCAATGGCTGAAAGAAGACTATTTCCCCGCTTGGCGCAATTATTCGTTAGCGGGAAAAATAGAGTCCACCCAGGAAGCCGCTCGCTCTTTTGAAGAATGGCTCTTGAAGCATTACAGGGAGTTATTTTCGTCTCCTGTGCCGGATGTGGGGATACATACTTTCCCCTGCCCCTTGCCCGAGCGGGCCGCTTCCGGAATGATATTGCTTCTTTTGCTGGATGGAGTGCCTGCACTTTTAGTAGAAGAATTTGGCCGACGACTGATAAAAGAAGAAGGCCTGGCGGTATTCCAAGAGGGGTTCAGATTATCTTGCGTGCCCACCATCACGAGTTTGAGCGCTTCATGCCTGTTAAGTGGCCGTTTGCCTGATCAGGCCGTTCTCGACAACCGTGATATGGGCCGGGCCTTGCCGGGAATAACTCCCGAGAACTTCCGAAAAGTGAAGAGTTTAGAGGAAATGGTCCTTTTTCGCCCCGGCGAGTGCATATTTTATCATTTTGACGAACTAGACAAGAAGTGGTTACATACCCCTCAAGAACCTTTGCGACGCTGGCTCGGCGTTGCAGCAGCCTTAGAAGATTTAAGCCATAAAGTCAGTGCGGTATTGAAACGGGCGCGTGAAGAAGGGATAGAACTCTGGCTGGGCTGTATCAGCGATCACGGCTGGACAGAATTGCCTGCTCAACCTCCTAAAATAGAAGTTCCCCCAGACCAAGAAAAAGAAATTACCCATGGGCGCGTGTTGAAAGGAGAGTTTGAGCATAATCATGCCCAAGTATTGCCAGCCTCGCAGTACTTTTTGCCCGACACTTATACAATAGCTTCAGGATACGCTGTTTTTGGGCGCAAACCGCAGGGTGCCGTCCATGGAGGGGCCACTCCCCAGGAAGTCGTGGTATATGGTTTCTGGGCTACTACTGCTTCCCTTACTCCCTCTATGCCATTAGGCTTTGAAGTGCACGGAACTATTCGCAGAAAGGTGCCCTGTAACCCTGTAAATATCGTATTGAGCAATCCCTTCAATCAAAAAATCGAGGTGTTTCGCCTTCATTTTCCCGAACTTCAGGTGGAAACGAATTGGCCGTTGTTCCTGGAGGCCCAAGAAAAGCTCTCCTTGCCGGCACAGTTCATGCGCGAAACAAGTGATAATTATGTTTTTCTCCGCGGCGAAATTGAATGGGGTGCGGAAGGGGCAGCCCGACACTCCCAGAAAATCGAACTCTCCTTGCCCACTACAGGGGCAGCTAAGAGAGATGAGAGCTTTGAAAGTATGTTCGAGGAGTAAAGTATCGTGTCTGATGAGGCCTTGAATCAGCTCATTTTAGAATGTTTTCCTGATGTGGCGGTAGATAAGGGCCAAGCCGCGAAGATTGGGCTGGGCGAGCGAGCTATTCCTGCTTTTGTCCGCGACTGGCTGGTGTGTCGTTATTCCGTCGAGGGCAAGCCTGATAGAGAAAAAATACAGAACTTTTTAATCAATCATCTGCCCGATAAACAACAGCGCGAAGTATTAAAAAATCGGCTTTTGCAAGGGGAACTTCTCACGATTTTAGACGGGTATGAAGTGAAAGTTGATTTGAACCGCGGCGAACGCCTTCTCACCATCCCTTCTTTGGATATCTTCAAGGCGCGCGTCAGTGCGCATATCGTCGAGCGTCACCCTTTGCTTTTGAGTGGTCCGGTATGGGGGGCGGGAAGATTAGAATATCGGCAAGCGAACGGCGAAAATCAAGTTTGGATGACAGAATTTCAGCCCATGCAAACGGCTATTGTCGATCTGGACTATTTCATTGCCCAAAGACAGCGTTTTACTTTGAGTCAATGGAAAGCCTTACTTTTATTGAGTATGGGTTATGAGCCCACCCAATACACCCCCCAGCAACAGTTCTGGCTGATTGCCCGTCTGGCTTTGCTCGTCCATCCCCGGATTAATCTGATCGAATTGGCACCTAAAGGCACGGGCAAATCCTATGTATTCTCGCAACTGTCCAAATACAGCTGGCTCATCAGCGGGGGCGTGGTGACGCGAGCCAAGCTTTTTTATGATATGCATCTCAAAATGCCAGGGGTTATAACGAAATTTGATGCGATTATTCTGGATGAAGTGCAAACTATTAAGTTGGATAACGAAGGAGAAATTCTGGGGGCTCTCAAGAGCTATCTGGAATATGGAGAATTTCATGTCATGGGATTTTCGGGAAATTCGGAGGCGGGATTTGCCTTACTGGCAAATATCCCTATTGGGATAGACGGAAAGCCTTTTTATTTTTCCCAGGGAGCGGGGACTTTATTTGAACCACCTTTGCCTGCCTGGCTACGAGGTAAAGACGCCACCGCCTTGCTGGATCGCTTCCATGGCCTTATTCCTGGCTGGGAAATTCCGCGCATCCAAAAACATCATCTGGCCACGGGAATAGGGTTGAGGGTGGATTATTTAGCCGAAGTTCTGCACGCGTTGCGCCAGCGCACTGAATATATGGATTTTGTGTTAGAGCATACACGGGTGGAGGGAAGCGCGGATAAGCGTGACCTCACCGCGATTCAGCGATTATGTGCCGCCTTTTTGCGGCTTCTTTTCCCCGACCTCCAGGTGACACGAGAAGAGTTCGAATATTTTTGCCTTCGGCCTGCCAGCGAAATGCGCGGGATGATTCGCGAACAAATGGCTCGGATGGATCCGGAATACAAACGCTCCGTGGCTAAAGTGGAATGTACTTTATGAAAGGTTGTGAACATAATTAAGCGCGAAAAATGAAAAGCGCTGACCTCTTTGCCCTTATCCAGAGGGAAAATAATTGTATAATTGTAATAGAAATTAAAATTTTACGGGTCTAAATCTCCGCCCTGATGAACATGGGATTGAGACGCCGACCAGATTGTCGTATAAGCATGGTTGCCCATTTCCGGGTCTAAATTTCCGCTTTAGCGAACAGGAGCGTGCGAGGGAGGAGCTGAACACGGGACGCTATTTCTTTGCGAAAGCGTCCCGTGTTCCTTTATGCTTCGCCGGACAAGGGCGGGCGCGGCCAGTCCGCAGGCCGAGGGCGGAGGGGCCTGCAGGGCTTTCCTCTATTCTTCGGGCAACGGCTCGCCGCGGAGGGCTTTCGCCACGAGGTCCGGGCGTTTGTACCGGGGGTACTTTTCGGCCGGGAACAGCACATTGCCCACACGCCAGCGGAGGAACTGCTCGCCATAGGGTGAAGCATTGTAATAGCCTTCGGGCGTGGTGATGAGCCACTCAGCGCCTCCAACCAGGCTGTAGAGAGTGGCGCGTTCTCGGCCGGTGGCGGTGTCCCATATCCGCACCGTGCCGTCCAGGCTGGCGGAGGCGATTGTTTTGCCGTCTGGACTGAACGCCACGCTAGCCACCCAGGCGGTGTGCCCGGTCAACTTGTGCTTAATTTCCCCCGTGGCGGCGTCCCAGAGGATGATGGTGTTGTCATCGCCAGCGGAGGCGAGGGTGTTGCCGTCTGGACTGAGCGCCACGCTATTCACCCAGTCGGTGTGCCCAATCAACCGCTGCTTTAGTTCGCCGGTGGCGAC
>CAZUOJ010000016.1:0-2348 GCA_964622325.1 uncultured Armatimonadia bacterium | reverse complement strand
ATCAACCGCTGCTTTAGTTCGCCGGTGGCGACATCCCAGAGGATGATGGTTTTGTCCCAGCTGGCGGAGGCGATTGTTTTTCCGTCCGGGCTGAACGCCACACTTTCCACAGTGTCGGAGTGCCCGTACAATGCCTGCTGGAAATGGCCGGAGGCGGCGTCCAAGAGGAAGATAGTGTGATCCCGGCTGGCAGAGGCGATTGTTTTTCCGTCCGGGCTGAACGCCACACTTTCCACAGTGTCTGAGTGCCCGTACGCCGCCTGCTGGAGGTGGCCAGAGACGGTGTCCCAGAGGATGATGGAGTTATCACTGCTGACGAAGGCGATGGTCTTACCCTCTGGACTGAACGCCACGCTTTCCCCTCTTTCAGTGTTCCCGTGCAACCGCTGCTGGATGTGGCCAGAGGCGGCATCCAAGAGGATAATGGTGCCGTCAAAGGAAGCCGAGGCGAGGGTGCCGCCGTCTGGACTGAACGCAACATCATCCAGACCGTCAGAGTACACGGTCAACGGCTGCAAAAATTCCCCGGAGGCGGCGTCCCAGAGGAAGATTTCGCCATAGTTAAGAGTTCCTGCTGCGGAGGCGATTGTTTTTCCGTCCGGGCTGAACGCCACGCTCCGCACCTCATCCGTGTGCCCGGTCAACTTGTGCTTAAATTCCCCGGAGGTGGCGTCCCAGAGAATGATGGTTTTGTCCCAGCTGGCGGAGGCGATTGTTTTTCCGTCCGGGCTAAACGCCACGCTATACACCTCCTTGGTATGCTGGCTCAACTTTCGTTTCATTTCTCCGGTATCGATATCCCAGAGAATAACTTCTCCCAGGAAAAGAAAGCCTCCGCCAAAGGCGAGGGTCTTGCCATCAGGACTAAACGTTACACTATGCACAGCGCCGGTGTGTCCGGTCAACATTTGCTTGATTGCGCCCGTGGCGGCGTCCCAGAGGATCACGGTTTCGTTCTCGCTGGCGGAGGCGATTGTTTTTCCGTCCGGGCTAAACGCCACGCTGTGCACCTCATCCGTGTGTCCGGTCAACATTTGCTTGATTTCGCCCGTGGTGGCGTCCCAGAGGATAATGGTTTTGTCCGCGCTGGCGGAGGCGATTGTTTTTCCGTCCGGACTGAACGCCACGCTATGCACCTCATCGGAGTGGCCCATCAACTTTCGTTTAACTTCCCCGGTGGCGACATTCCAGAGGATGACGGTGTGGTCCCAGCTGGCGGAAGCGAGGATCTTTCCGTCTGGACTGAACGCCACGCTGGTCACCAGCCAGGAGTGTCCGAATTGTGGCACGGGCACTGGACGACTTTGCGAGAGGGAAAGATACAAAGCTTCATGCGGACGCCCCTCAAACTGCTCCGGAGTCTCCGCCGCCCCTGCCTGCCTTTCTTCAGGCTCCTCCCCCAAATCACTCCACCAGTCATGCATCGCTGTTCCCCCTTTCAGTTCATATCCGCTCGCCCCCTGCGCTTCGCTCGCCCCAGCCTTTTCCACAGAAAGGTTAGCAAAGCCACCCCAAAAGTCAATAGGTCTGTTGGCTTTTGGGAGGAAGAAGGACAGAGAAGCAGGCGAGCCGGGAAGTCAGCGTTCTGGGGAGAGGGTTTTGACGGCACGGAGGGGCGCCTGGCGGGCTTTGAGGGGGCAGCTGTATGAGCGCCCGGGCAAGCTCCGTAAGTTCCAGGGCCGCCGCTTCTGCTGGGAGCTTTTGCCGTGCCCACGTAGAAAACGGTACGCCGGCGCCAGGGGCTATTCAGGAGGTGTTCCGGGCGGAGGGGCCTGCAGGGCTCTTCCTCTATTCCTCGGGCAGCGGCTCGCCGCGGAGGGCTTTCGCCACGAGGTCCGGGCGCTTGTACTGGGGATACTTTTCGGCCGGGAACAGCTCGTCGCCCACACGCCAGCGGAGGAACCGCGCCCCATTAGGCGAAGCATTGTAGTAGCCTTCAGGTGTCGTGATGAGCCACTCGGCACCCCCATCAAAGCTATAAAGGGTAGCGCGTTCCTGGCCGCGGGCGACGTCCCATATCCGCACCGTGCCGTCCCAGCTGGCGGAGGCGATAGTTTTGCCGTCCGGACTGAACGTCACACTATTCACAGCCCCAGTGTGCCCGATCAACTTCCGCTTTATTTGGCCAGTGGCAGCGTCCCAGAGGATCACAGTACAGTCGTCGCCTGCGGAGGCGAGAGTTTTTCCGTCCGGACTGAACGCCACGCAAAGCACCACCAGAACGTGTCCAGTCAACCTCCGTTTCATTGCCCCAGTGGCAGCGTCCCAGAAGATGAAGGTGTTATCCCCGCCGGCGGAGGCGAGGGTCTTGCCGTCCGGGCTGAACTTTACTCTCTCCACCAGCCAAG
>CAZUOJ010000015.1:12345-53675 GCA_964622325.1 uncultured Armatimonadia bacterium | reverse complement strand
TGAAAGAAGCCGCCGCCGCTGGCCAGCACAAATTGCCCGGCTTCTTTGCGCTGCTGGGCCTGCGCCGCAAACTGCGCAAAATGCTCCTCCGAGGGCACAGGCGGAAATTCGTATGTTCGCCAGGCCTCCCAATCCGGGATGGCAGGCTGATGGACTTCGCCGGAAGTATAGCCGCGCAAGCGCCGCCAGATTGTCCCCCACGCATCCTTCCATTCCACAATGTCTTCGGCGCTTTCATTCTCCTGCAATTGATGGGCCTGGGCGTTGGCTTTGACAGCCTCATTGCCAAAATCATCGGGATATTTTTCCAGAAGATCCCACAGCTTCTGGCCATGACGCCAGATCGCGCCTGGAAAAATATAATGATGGATGGGGCAGCGATCGGGCCCTGTAAAATTCATTGCCGCCAGAATGCGTTCCCGACTTGTCATTAATTTTCCCTCCGCAAATGCGTGTAAATGTCACAGCTGCTACGCTTTGCCGTATCGTGTGTCTTTTTGCAATAAAACATCGGCCTTTTTTAAGGCCTCGGGCAATTCCAACAGATGCTGAATTTGCACATCGGCCTCATTGTCCTGCGTGCCCAGATAGATAGTGAACATGCCCAAGGCCCGCGCAGGCGTCAAATTCCAGGGGAAATCCTCCACAAGGCCCACACGCGCTGCGGGCCGCTGCAGCGCCTGCAGCACACATTGATATACCGCCGGATCCGGCTTGGGCCGCCAGCCCAGCGCCTCAATATCAAAAATGCGCTGGAAACAGGGCGCAATCCCCAACGCCTCCAGCACCCGCTCCGCATAGCTGGCAATGGAATTCGTAATCACATACAGTTCGGCGGGCAAGCTTTGCAGCATCTGGGCCAGCGCCTCGTCCGGCGCCAGATATTCTCGCGGATCCAGCGTTTCCACGCTGTGCTGATACAGCTCCTTTTGCGGGATGCCATATTCTATTTCTGCGCCGCGGGCTGTTGTCCCGTATTGTCGCCACAGGCGGCGGCGCTCTGCATCTGCCTCGTCCAGAGAAAGATGAAGCCGCCGCGCCAGATATTCAGTAATGAGGCGATCCCCTGCCGCCAGCAGGCCCGCTTCTGGCGGATATAAAGTTTCGTCAAGATCAAAAAGCAAGGCGGATAAAATACGTTTGGCCATAAGCCCTCACGGCTAACAGGGCGGCTCGCTTCTTGTGCCTGTCGCCTGTTTTCATATGATATCAGCGAAAATGCATTCTATTGCTCTTGCGCCTTAACAAGTACAACGCGTTCCACATAAATGGCGTCCTGTTCGCCGGGCCGGGGATGAGGGAAGCGCGGACCCGTAAATTTAATCCGCGCCCAGATCTCAAATTTCTGCTCCGGATGCGCCGGATCGTACGCATTTTCCACATCCACTTGGATAATCCAGCTCCAGAAGAAATAGACATAATACGAGGGCGCCAGCGCGTATGTGCCGAGCTTATACCAGTGATAGCCCGGGCCCGGAATGTCCTCGGCCTTGATAGCGTTGCCGCCAATATGCTTCTTTTGCAGCACGCCATAAAGGCCCCAGGGCATGGGCAGGACATATTTTTCCCGATCCGGCGTGTCGGCGCTGGCTAAATCCAGCTTATTGGCAAAGCCGCTTTCGGCTTCCGGGTCCGGGACTATTTTGACAATATCCATCCAGTTGCGCGTCATATCGGCAGTGTAATCGAATACAGTGCCAGGAGGCAGGGAGTGGAATTTTTCCGGCAAAGGAACGAGGCTGGGCAAAGCGGCATAGCGGCGCAGCTCTTTTTCCGCAGCAGCCTTTTCTTGTTCCTGAGCGGCGGCGGGCAGCCTCAATTGCGCCTGCTGCATCCATGTTTGTAAAACGCGGGCTCCCACAGCTTCCCGGTCGGGCAGCTGCAGCTCGGCGGGCTTGCCCAGAGTGTGCCATTCCCCATTCAGCCGTGTGTAGCACACAATTGTGGCTCGATCCAGGGGCAAACGCGCATGGCGCACGCGGCGCAGTAAGGCTTGTTTGCCGGCTACAGCTTTTTCCGCCTCGTCAAAAAGCCTGTGGGCTTTGAGAATGAAACGCAAATTCAGATATGTCAGCGTGAGCGGCGTGGCTGTCCAGCTGGCGCGCGTCTGCCGCGCCCTCATTTCCTCCTCCAGGGCGCGCACATATTCCTGAATGAAACGTCCTGCCGGCCCATAGAAGCCGTCCATAAAGGTCGCCACGAGCTTATTGTAATCCGCATAGGGATTTTCCAGCAGCTTCATCATCATCCAGACTTTGAAATCCCGCATATCGGCCAAGATAGGAAATTCCAGCTCTGTAAAGACGCCCTCGACATTGTGCGCCTTGTAAAATTTGTAATCTTCAGCGTATGTATGCACTGTCGGCAGCGGCAGGCCCACAGGCTGAGCATATGTGACAGCATAATCCCAGATGCGCAGATTCTTCGTAATGGCGGCCCAGCTTTGCAGATGCTCTCGAAACGCTTTGTTCTCCTCCGCTGTGATGGGCTTTGTCGGATCCGACTCCGTATCGCACAACCGAATAATCACATTGTCGCGGGGCCGGATTGTCTTGGGCGCCTTTTGCGTGTATTGATACGCCAATGTGTCAATATACGCCCAGGGGAATTGCTCTTTAATGCCATCAGCCAAAAAATTCACAAAGTCCAAAAGCGGCCCTGCCTCGCTTTCCTCGGCGCGCGCGATCGCCTGACAATTGTCGCATTGACACGGATTGCCCCAATCATTTTGGGAAACGCTGAATACATCTGGCGGAGGCGCGCCCTGCGCTCGCGCCTCCGCTTCCGCCCGCGCAATCGTTTGGCGCAGCTTCTCTAAAAACGCCCGGCGCAATTCTGGATTTGTCAGGCACAGCTGTGAATGTTCAATCAGCCGCTTGCCATTAATAAGCGAGAAAAATTCCGGATGCGTGGCGCCATATTCTTCAGGCGGAAAATACATGTTAAATGTATGCACATGATAAGGGGGGCCATAATCGCGGCAGCCGCCGTACTCTGCTTTAATTTTGGCATCCCCCTCGCGATTGAGTCGATTGCGTGCCGCAAAACGCCCGCCGTCATGGCCATAAAGCATATAGATGTCGCGATAGGCGAAGACAGGCTGGCCGCGGCGAACAGACAAAGCAGGCTCTAATGTGGGCGCCGAGGGCACGCTTTCTTCCCAGGGATTCCACCAATGAACGCCTAAAATATCTTCCAGAAAATGATATACGGCATATAATGTCCCGCGCGGCCGGCCGCCTGTCAAAATCAAATCCTGGCCCGTCGGGCGAATGATCCATTCTTCCGGCCCCAGCTTTTCCGGCGTCAATCCCAGACGAATGGCAGCGCTTGTGGGCCCCACAAAAATATGGGCTGGCTTCTTTGGCCTCTCCCCCGGCTTGACAATCTCAAACGGCGCCCCGACAATTTTGCCTAAATAATCTGCCAATTCCTGAGCGGCTGTGTGTTCGGGCAAAATGGCGTCCGGAGCCACAACAATGTCCATAAGCGGCTGGCCCCGGCGGGCAATCGTAAAGCCAAATGCAGCGGAGAGGCCGTTTGCAGCACATAAACACAGCCACAGGGCAAATTTGCCGCCTTTAAGCATTTCTTGTCTCCTTAGCAACTATTTTTGCGCCTGTTGCAAGCTGCGGCCCAATACACGAGCAACAGCAAAGCACGAGGCTTTGCTAAACATTGACAGATGATGTTTCGCTTTTTTCTCTTTGACTCCTGTTTCATAGGAATATGATTGAAAAAACAAGCTCTCCCCGACGCATAAACAGCGCTTGGCCTTTGCGTCGGGCTTTTGCAAAAACAATTCCCCTCATACAAGAGCTCAAGCCGTCTCTAAAGGCGTTTGGCCTCAATCTTTCCAATTCTATAGCTGCCCCGATCTGTGGCTGCAAAAAAGGCAACAACGCCAAATGTGCGCTGTTGCCTTCCATATTCTTGGTTCTGTCATGGAACAGGAGATCAAGAGCGGCTTCAAGCGAGCAATTCCGCAATCTCCACAGGCGCGCCGCCGCGCTTCATAGACTCATAGCCCGCGATGGAGATGGCGAGGCTTTTCACGCCCTCTATATATGGCACGCTTGTTTCTGTTCCGCCCGCTTTCACGACATCCAGAAATTCATACAGCACGCCGGCGGGCCAATCCTCAGGCGCCGTCAGGCTCCCTTCCTCATCGCCGCTCCAGGAGGCATTGGCGCCATCAATCGTAACAAGCAAGCCTTCGGCCACAACTTTAAAGCCAATATCCCATTTCGCCTGCGGCACAATGGAACAGCTCAATGTTCCCAGCGCGCCGCATTCATATTCCACAATTAACGCTGTCGTGTCAGGGATCTCCAGGCCATCGGCATAACGCAAGAGCCCTTCCTCTTTATAGTCGGGGGGCGGCGTCCAATCCCGCGTTTGCGTGGCTCGTCCCACAACTGTCTTGGCTTCTCCCGCCAAAAAACGTCCCAAATCAATCATATGCGTCGCCTGCTCAATCAATTGTCCGCCGCCTAAATCCATTTTCTTCCACCAATTTTTATTAGGCAGCCCCGGCATATAATAATGTGCCTGGATCATCGCCACAGGATGCTTTTGCAGCAGCTCGCGCACTTTCCGTATAGGCGCCGCAAAACGGAACATATAGCCCACTTGCGTGGCTACGCCGCTTTGTTCCACAGCCCGCAGCACACGCTTGGCCAGCTGCATATTCACGGCCACAGGCTTTTCGACAAAGAAAGGAATTTTAGCTGCGCAAGCCGCCTCCTCAATATCGCCATGGGCAAAGGGCGGCGTACAAATGACAAGCGCATCCGGCTTTTCGGCGCTTATGAGCTTCTCATGATTGTCATAAGCGTTTCCGCCAAATTCCTGTGCCGCTTTTTCGGCGAGCTCAAAGCTGACATCGGCATGTCCGACAATTTCCACATCTTCCCGCTCGCGACAATAGCCCAGATGACGCCGTGCAATGCCTCCCACGCCAATAAAGCCCACTTTTAATGCCATCTTCATGCCTCCTCATCAAAATGAAATATCCTGCAGCAATTTCGCTTGCTGGCGCGCTTTTTTCTTTTTATTCTCTGGCGTTTCCTTTGTTCCTTTTTGTTTGCGCCCATATCCTGCGTATTTAATTCTTGCGGCTTTTTTGTTTCTCCAGCAGAAAGAAATAATCCCGCGCGACTTGCAAATCGCGCAGCGCTTCATCAGCCAGACAAGGGGCAGGCGCCTCTCCACGCACGGCACGCACAAAATTGCGGGCTTGTTGCTCCATTGCCCCGACAGGCGGCAGCGTCGGCCTCATTGTATGCGGCTCAGAGTCTCCGACAGGATCAAAGAAAAATGTGACGCGTCCTGAACGATGACAGGCAAGCGGCGCGGGCAATTCCAGCCGAATGAAGCCCCGCTCAAAACACACAAGCGCTGTTTCCTGCCAATCCCAGGATGTCTGATAGGGCTGCATTTCCAAAAGCACAGGAACGCCTTTATGGCTGTGTCCTACAAGCAACACGCCCGACGGATCCGCATAGGAGACATCATAGTCCTCGCCCAGCAAATGCCGCAGCAGATTGATTTGATGGATATAATAATTTACAAATTGCACAAACGCCTGAAATTGTTCGGCTGTCATATTTTCGGGCGGCGGCTCTGTTGGCAAAGAAGGCACAGGCTCATCCGTGTGGATTAGATCCTGAAAGCCGCCGGCTATCCAATCCCCCGGCGGCATTGTAAGGCGCACATATGTCATCTGCCCTAGCTCCTGTGTGTGCTGCAGGCGCTCAATTTCCTGTTTGACGCGCATCGTCGCCGGATCGCTGCGCTTGTGATAGCCAATCATGATCCATGTCTTATAGCGCCTCGCCGCTTCCACAATGCGTTCTCCTTGCTCTACGGATGACGCCAGCGGCTTTTCAATGAGAATAGGCAGCCCTGCTTGCAGCAATTCGGGCAGCAGCACGCCATGACGCGTGAAGGGCTGAATACATACAAGCGCATCTGGCTTTTCCTTATCCAGCAATTCTCGATGATCTCGATATACGCGCGGCACGCCATAACGCGCCGCCACACGCGCGCCCAATTCGGGCCGCAATTCCGCTAAAGCAATTACAGCGCAATCCGGCAGGGCAGCATAATGCTTCAAATGGGCGCATTGTCCCATATTCCCCACGCCAATAAAAGCTAATTTTACAGGCGGCATCTGAACATTCTCCTTGCCATTGAGAATATACATTTCTTGTTTCTCCGGCTGGCTATTCCTTTTTTGTCTGGGATTACAAGGCAAATAAAAGCTTCGGCTTTTTATGGGGCCTTGAATATTAGGGGGCTGCTTCGAATGGCCATCGCAGCCAGCGTCTGCTAAAGGATTTTTTGCTTTGAAACTGAAATTGTATTTGGAAAATCTGTCAGGAGGCGCAAGGATGAAGCGTCTTATTGTATTGATGGCTCTGATGGGACTAAATGCTGCGTATGCGCAAACGGAGCTCGGAAATGGCGATTTCGAGCAGGCGTTGCCCGCTGAAAAGGCGCCCCCCGGCTGGGAGCTGCATACGCCTCTTTTGCCCGCACAATGGCATTACAATGCCCAATACGGGGGGCGTGTGGGCCTTGTCGAGGACGCCTACGGAGGCCGTTATGCCCTGTATTTCGCAGCTGGCGATCAAAAATCAGCCCATTTAATTGCCGGCGCGCCTTTCGCCGTAAAATCAGGAGAGATGTTTGAATTTTCGGCCTGGGCGAAGCAAGGCCTGCTGGAGCTGGCTTTCTATGAATATAGTCCTGAAGGCAAATGGCTCCGCACAACGCCCGCCGTCGTTCGCTTCACAGCGGGCGGCGAATGGACACAGGGCGGCGGCTATTATCTTGTGTGTGATCCAGCTGTGGGAAAAATTGTCCCTGTGCTTATTACAGATCAAAAGGGCGTGATAACAGATGATATTTCTTTACGAAAAATGGAGCGAACGGCGATGACGGGCCCAGATATTGTTCTCGAAAATCAGGGCTGCCGCTTGATATTAGCCGCCGACGGCTCAGCGAAAGCCTTTTATGACAAGACATTGCAGGCTTTGCGAGATTGCGGCCCGCAGCGTCCCTTCATGCGTGTCCAATTGGGCGCGTGGAATTTGCCGGCCACAAGCCTGAAAAAAGAAGGGAATTTGCTTTCTGTTGGCTTTGGCGCGGGCCAGGCCCGGGCACATGTAGAATGTCGAATAAATCCCTTTTTTATCGCCTTTGTGCTGAAATCGTATGCGCCGCCGGAGCTGCAATCTCTTACCTTGTTCGATTTGCAGGCGCCCAAGCTGGAAAACATTGGGGGCAGCATTGGCGCTACATACAACGATAAAGCCATCCAATGTATTCAAACGCTGCATTTTGACGGCACGCAAACAATCCGCCAAACAGATGCCCAGAATATTCAATTTCAGATTACATTTCCCGATTTGCGTCGGCCGCTGTATGGGAAAAATCCTGTGCGCGGCTGTGCTTTTATCACATGCCCGCGGGCGCAATTCTTTGCTGTAATGCGCGAAATGGAGCGCGCCTTTGGCCTGCCTTCGCCCCAAATTGGCGGCCAGCCAGGCAAGCTCTCCGCGCTTGTCAAGCGCTCTTATTTCTTTGTGACAGATCTTTCGGAAGAAAATGTGGACGCTGTGATTGAATACGCCAAGCGCGGCCGTTTTGGCTACATTCTTATTGTAGAAAGCGCCTGGAGCCATGGCAGCGGCAGCTTTATCATCAATGAAAAGAATTTTCCCAATGGCCTGGAAGGCTTGCGCCGGACAATTGCCAAAATCCAGCAGGCAGGCTTTCCCGTGGGGCTGCATATGCTCACAGCAGGCATCCATCCACGCGATCCGCTTGTAACGCCTGTGCCAGATCCGGGCCTGTATGTAGATATGCAGGCTGTTTTGGCCAGCGATATTGATGAAAAGACAGATTTCATTCCCACACAGGAGCCCCCTGTAGATTTTCCAGCGGAAGATAAAGGCTATTGGAACACAGGAACGATTTTGCGGATTGGCGATGAAATGATTCAATATTCTGGGCGCCGGCTGGAGCCGCCGTATGGCTTTACAGGCTGCAAGCGAGGCTGGAATAACAGTATCCCTGCCGCACACAAAGCGGGAGAGCCCGTAAAGCATTTATTCCGCGCGTACGGCTTATTTTTAATTGATACACATACAGATTTGCTGGAGCGCGTCGCGGATAATTTGGCGCGTGTGTGGAATTATTGCCGTTGCGACGGCATTTATTTTGACGGATCTGAATGGCTGCAAGGAGATCATAATTATTATAACGCTCGCTTGCAAATGGCATATTATGATCGCTTCCAAAAGAAAGACATCCTGGCGCAGGGCTCCAGCTATTCGCCCTACACATGGCATTTGATTTCGCGGATGGCATCTGCGGATGGCTTTCAGGACATCAAGCTATATCTGGACAAGCGCACGCCTAATTTTAAATGGTATTTCGCCAATTTCATGCCTTTAGATATTGGCTGGTACGCCATCAATCCCAACATCCGCCCCGATGACATTGAATATGTATGTTCCCGCGCTTTAGCTTTTGACAGCTCTATTTCGATTGAGACAGGGATTGGGAATTTGCGGACAGTTCCTCAGGCAAACGAAATGATAGACATGATTGCCCGCTGGGAGGAATTGCGTCTTTCGGGGCGTGTGCCAGCAGCTGTCAAGAAACAAATGCAGGAGCCTGGCCGCGAATTTCATCTGACAAGGATAAATGGCCGGGATGCGCTTATGCCAGTGCGCTATTCGGATTGGGGGAGCATGCCGGCGGGGCAGCGCACTGTGCAGGAAAATCATGAGTCTGTAAAACATGTGGAAATGCCGGCGCTTTTGCAAATAAAAAATGAGCGCCCCACGCCCGCCCAAATTGAATTGCAGCTGGAGGCGGGGCCTGTGATGAAGCCTGGCCCGTCATATGCTGCGGGCCAGCCGCTGGAGCTTTTTGAGGAAGAGCCGCCAGGGGACAGCCGCACTCTGGACACACATCTTTACAATCCGACAGTTCATGGCAGCCGTGCGACAAGCCAGGGCGTAACGCAGGATGTCAAATTGATAACGGATGATGTCAAAGAAGGCCGGGCCGCCTGCAGCTTCCGGGCTGTATCTACGCTGCCTCACGCGGGAGGCTGGGCGACATTTGGCCGGCGTTTTAATCCGCCTCTTGAGCTCAAAAATTACAATTATTTGGGCTTATGGATTAACGGCGATGGCAAGGGAGAATTGCTAAAAGTCCAGCTTTGGGATGCTAACGGCAAGCCGCAAGATCAATATATCCCTATCAATTTTACAGGCTGGCGTTTTATTGAGCTTTCTCGCCCCGATCCGCCGTTATTGGATTACAGCAAAATTGTAAGCTTGAATTTCTATTACAATGGGATGCCTGCCAGGGAGGAATGTCATTGTCTTTTGGACGGCCTGAAAGTTCTGACGGAGCCGACACGGACAACTAATCCTGTATTGCTTGTCAATGGCGCGCGGATTCAATTTCCGGTGCAAATGAAGCCTGGGGATCGGCTTGTGATGCGCTCCGCCCAGGATTGCTGGCTGTATCCGTCGGGCACACAAGATAAAATTAAAGTGGCGCCGCAAGGGCTGCTTCCTGCTGGCGAACAGGAAATTAGCGTGTCTGTCGAGGAGGAATCGGTCGCCCATCAAATGCTCTTTCGCATAGCGCTGGCCTGGCCCCAAGAAGCGATATTTATCCCGCCCCCAAAATAAACGCGTCCTGCATACGAATAGAGGGAGCTTATGAATCAGAGTATTCAATTTTTATGCGGCCCGCCAGGCAGCGGCAAGACACAGCGTATTTTCCAGATGTATTTGCAGCAGCTGCAGGAAAAGGGCAGCGATAGCGCGATTTTGCTTTTGCCGAATGCGGCGGCAGTGGCACAAATGCAGGAAGAAATCGCCCGCCACACAGGGGGCTTGCTGGATGCGCGGATTATGACATTTGATGATTGTGCGCGTGCTTTGCTGCGCAGCAATCGCAATCCAATGCAGCCGCTGACAGAGGCGCAGCGGCTGCTTATGAGCAAATACATCGCCAATGAGGAAAATATTAATTTTCCTGCCGAATTATTGGCTTATCCGGGCTTCCTTGTGGGCTTGTGCTCCTTCATTGATGAACTAAAGCGGGCAGCCATTGCGCCTGAAACATTCGCTGCTGCTGTGGCGCAATGTTTGCCCAACGATAAACATGCCCAGAGTCTTGCCCGATTTTACGCCCGCTATCAACAGCGGCTGACGGAAGAGGGGCTTTATGACGATCCGGGGCTGTTTTGGCAAGCGCTGCATCTGCTGCAAGATGGCCAGCAAGAGCCTTTCACACAGGCGCAGCTTGTGCTTGTCGATGGCTTTATGGATTTTACAACAGCCCAGATTAAAATGTTGGCTGAATTGGCGCAGGGCCGTAAGCTTGTGATTACGCTTACGCTTGCGCCGGATGAAGAACAAAAAGAGGGCTTTGCGGCGGCATGGCAGCTATTGCAGCGCCTGCAGCAATATCTGGGCAATGGAGAAATATGCTGGCTGCAGCCCAATGAAGAGGAAACACAGCAGCCAGGGCCGCCAGCCGCCATCCGCCATCTGCTGCAAAATCTCTGGCGCCTACAGTCCCCGCCATTCAATAAAGACACAGGCGAAGCTGTGCAGCTCTTAGCGGCGCCTGGAATAATGGCGGAAGTCCGCGAAATTTTGCGCGATGTAAAAAAATTGCTGCTCAAGGGCGTGCCGCCTGAGGATATATGTCTGATATTTCGTTCGCTGGAGGCGTATCGGCGGCCCTTATTGGAAGCGGCTCAGGAATATGGCGTGCCGCTGGCGATGCCTGGCGCCGCGCCTTTGGCGACAAGGCCCTCTGTGCAAGCTGTGATAGATCTTCTGCACATTGTGTTAAACGATTATGCGCGCCAAGATGTTGTGAAATTCTTGTCCTCCAATTTCGTGGATATGTCCTGTTTGCAGGGGCAAAACGAAGCGCTCTCTGCGGAACAACTGGAAAAATTAGCCTGCGAAGCGCGTATTATTGGCGGCAAGGCGGAATGGGAAGAACGGCTGGCACAATATGCGCAGCGCCTGACTGAAGAAGCTCAATTGGCACGAGAAGGCCTGGGGCTGCAGGAAGAGGCTGAGCCGCGCCCTGTAGAAGAAATTCAGGCAGAGCAAGCACAATTAGAAAAAGCACAAGCGCTCTTTAATGAATTGGCAAATCTTTTGGGCGACGCAAAACAAATGGGCAGCCGCGCGGAGCATGCAGCTTTTTTGCAAAAGATATTGCAGAAATTTAAAATCGCGGAACGCATCGTTCTCAAAAGCCCTCCTGAAAGCCGGCAAGCATGGGAATGTTCGGCCAATCTATGTGCCTATCAGAAATTCCTAGAGCTGCTGCAGCAGATGGGAAATATGGAGGCGCTGGCGGCTTCGACAGCAGATGTCTCCGCCCACATTTCTTTTGAGGCTTTTTGTGAGGAATTGCTGTGGCTATGCCAGCACGAGACATTTGCTATGCCGTCCAAGCACGCAGGCTATGTGATGGCTTTAGATGCCTATCAAGCGCGGCAATGGCGGAAGCCGTATGTGTATCTGGGAGGGCTTGTGGAAGGGCAATGGCCCGCCGCCCATCAGGAAACGGCTTTCTTTGATGACGAGCAAAGGCGCCGCCTCAATCAACATGGCCTGGCCCTGGAGCTATCTGCGGAAAGACAACAGGACGAGGCTTATTTATTTTATTTAGCATGTAGCGTTGCCACAAAGCAATTAGTGCTTTCACATCCCACGGCAGATAGCAAGGGCGATCCTCTTCTGCGCTCGCCCTTTATTGAAGATGTGTTGCAGCTATTTGATCCAAAGGCTGTTCCTGTACGGCAAAAAAGCCTCTCAGAAATTATTCCGCAGCCTGAGGACATCGTCTGCTGGCGAGAGCTGGGCGAATCTCTCGTGCGACGAGGACACACAAGCGCCCAGCAAGCCATAAACAATAATTTGGAGGTGAGCGAGCCACAGCGCCAGCTTTGCCAGCATATCTGGGCAATGGCGGCTGTAGAAGAACAACGATATGCCTTCGGCGTGCCTTTTGCAGCTTATGACGGGATGCTAACGCAGGCTTCCATCCAGCAACGCCTGCAAGAACATTTCGGGGCAGAATACAGATGGAGCGCCAGCGCACTGGCGACATATGGCCAATGTCCTTTTCGCTTTCTCTTAAAATATGTGCTACGGCTTCAGCCCTTAGAAGAGCCCTCAGAAGAAATTGCCGCGCTGGATCTGGGCCTGATTGCCCATCGTATTTTGAAACAATTTTTCAGTGTCCATAATGCAGCTCATCCCAATAAGCCCTTAGCTTGCCGCTCTTCTGATGAAGCAAAGGCCCAAATGGCGCAGATTGTGGATAAATTATTTGCCCAATGGGAAAATCAGGGCCTTGTCACGCATAAACAGCTCTGGGAGTTAGCGCGTCAGCGTATGCAGGCAGATATGGCAGCGCTTGTGGATTTTGAGATGAATCCTGACGAAAAAATCGTGAAAAGCGGGCTTGTCCCGCGCGCCTTTGAAGCGCCCTACGAGATTGAAATTCTGCTGGACGAAACAGCTCCTCAAGGGGAAACAATTCGCATTGCCGGCAAAATAGATCGTGTGGATGTCTCCCTACAGGGCCCGCCCCAGCCCCGACAATATAAAGTTTACGATTACAAGGCTAAAAGCGGCTCCAGCACAACGAATATTCTCGCGGGAATAGATTTTCAGATGCCATTTTATGCTCTGGGGACGGCGGAGGCCGTTCTTGCCGGCGAACAGCCCCCGCCGGAATGTGTCGGCTGGGCATATTATCGCTACACGCGGCCGATTAGCCTAATGAACAATGTGAGCAAAGAGAAAAAAGGAAGAACAGAGACTGCCGAGACATACATCGCCCATGCGAAAAATTGGGCGCGACAACATATTCAGCACATAAGGCAGGGGCGATTTCCTGTGTCGCCCCTGAAATGCTCCGACTATTGTGATTTCCAGAATATCTGCCGCTATTTTTCCTGGCGAGCTGCCGCTAAATCAGAAAGCAGCTCCATAAGGGAAGAAGAAGGAACGCAAGATGCATGAGCCGAGCGATCAACACATAAGGGAACAAGCCGCCACACGGATTGACTGCAATATTTTTCTGGACGCTGGGGCGGGCTGCGGGAAAACACAGGCGCTTGTCGCGCGCTATCTGGCGCTCATTAAAAATGGGCTTGAAGTTCCGCAAATTGTTGCTGTGACATTTACAAACAAAGCGGCGCGGGAAATGAAAGAACGGCTGCGCGCGCTTTTTCAAGAACACGCCCTTCACGCCAGCACGCAGAACAATTTGGAGGAAGTCCGTCAATGGCAGCGACGCGCTCGGCAATTGGAAAATGCGCCTATTGATACAATCCACGGCTTTTGCGCCAGCCTTTTGCGGCGCTATGCGCTGCGCGCCGGATTGGATCCGAATTTCAGCGTGCTAGATGAAGTGCAGCAATCTCTTCTGCTCAGTGATGTCATTCGAAGAACATTGCTGCAGCGCCTAGAAGCCGAAAATCAGCTGCAAAATACACAGCCACAACAGGAAAACGGCGAAATGCCTACAGCCAGCCTTATAGTGGCCGAATTGGGCTTTGCCAGAGCGCAAGCCGCAATCAGCTTGCTGATTGAAAAGCGCGAAGAAGAAGGCGCGCGACTTTACAATCCCTCTTCTAAGGAAGAATTGCTCGAAGAATGGATTCGGCGGAAAGAGGAATTCCAGCAGCAGTGCCTGCATTTGCTCGTTACATCTCTTTTATGGAAAAAGAACGCGCATATCCTTAAAGAATATTCCGGCCGTGATCCAGAGGACGCATTAGAAGCGTGCCGGGCGCGGCTTGTCCAATACATTGAACAAGCGGAAGATGAAACGCGATCCGTGTCAGGACGGCTATATTGTTTGGAAAAGATAATAGGGGAGGGCACAATTAGAGGCAAACGCAAAGGCTGGGACGATGAGAACATTTCGCAAGCTGTGAAAAAAGCAGTGGGAGAATTTAAAAATACAAATGGCAAAATTTGCGAGCGTATCAAAGAAATTCTATCTGACGACGAAGAAACGCTCCAGGCCGCTGCGGAATTAACAGCCGCTATTTATCAGGAAGCACATTATGCGTTAGCCGCCTATGAAGAGGCCAAAAAAGAACAATCGCAGCTGGATTTTGCCGATTTGCAGCTCCGTGTGCGAGATTTGCTGCTGAATAATGAGGACATTCGGAAGGATTGCCAAAATCGCTACAAACATATCCTTGTGGATGAATTCCAGGACACAAATGGCTTGCAACGCGATATCCTGTGGCTTGTGGCGGGCAGCGTGCCTGCCTCAACAGAGCCGTGCTGCCTTCCTCTTCCCCCGCCTGGCAAGCTTTTTGTTGTCGGCGACGCCAAACAATCCATCTATCGCTTTCGTGGCGCCGATGTAACTGTCTTCAATGAAGTGCGGGAGCAATTTGCTCACGCAGGCGAAAACAATGGCTATGTGGTGCTGCGGCTGGAAACGACTTTCCGCAGCCACGAGCGGCTTGTGGCGCTTCACAATCATCTTTTCGCTCAGACATGCATGATGGGCAATGAGACGGATCGGGAGCCTTACGAAGCTTTTTATGAGCCTTTAGCAGCTTATCGCCCCTCCTTGCCAGCTTCTGCTTGCTGCGATTTTTACATGGCTTATTTTACAGCTGCCCCGGCTGCGGAGGCTCAGGAAGGCCCAGAAGCAGAGCAAGAAAATGAAACAACAGCCCCTACAGATGAGCCTTCTGCTGAAGAGCGGCGCGAAGCCGAAGCTCAAATGCTAGCGCAAGAACTTCGAAGCCTTATCGGAAAAAATATCGTTTCTGAAAGCAATGGAAATGGCCAGGCATATGCTCGCCCCTGCCGGGAAGGCGATATTGCTGTCCTTTTCCGCGCGACAAGCGATATGGCGATTTATGAGCGAGCTTTGCGGCAGGCCGGGCTGCGTTATCATGTCACAGCAGGCCGCGGATTTTTCGCGCGGCAGGAAATTAAAGATCTGACAAATCTGTTAGCCGCCCTGGAAAATCCTCAGGACGAAATCGCCTTAGCCGGCGCGCTGCGCTCCCCTCTGTTTGGGCTTTCTGATGAGACGCTATTTTGGCTCAAACAGGACGTAGGCTCATTGCGCAGAGGGCTTATGAAGGCAGGCACAAATACGCATCCCCATCAACAAGAATTCAGCGAAGAGCAAACGCAACATATTGTCTTTGCCTGGAAGCAATTTCGCGAGCTGCGTCGCCTCAAAAATCGTTTGCCGCTGACAGCGCTTTTGGAGGAAATTATCGCCCGCACAGGATATACAGCTGCTGTGGCAGGCTTATTTGACGGCGATCAGCAAATCGGCAATGTCCGCCGATTGCTGGAAATCGCGGCGGATTTTGAAGCTCAAGGACATTTTAGCCTGCGCGACTTCCTGGCCTATCTGCGTGAATTGACAGTAACGCAGGAACGAATGCCGCAAGCGCCCGTTGTGGAAGAAAAGGACGATTGCCTGAAGCTCATGACAATCCATGCCGCCAAAGGATTAGAATGGCCTGTTGTTGTTGTGCCTGATCTCACGCGTGAGCCAGGCGGCGATAAAGAAGCGATGTTTCGTTATCATCGGCGCTATGGCTTGATCGCTTGTCCGGAGGATCCGGGCACTGGAAAACGCCTATGGCCTATTTTGGGCTGCTTAATCAAAGCGCTAAATGATGCTGAGGAGCGCGCGGAAAGCCGCCGTTTGTTATATGTAGCGCTTACGCGAGCCCGCGATCAGCTTGTCCTGAGCTGCGCGCTCAAAGAACAAAATGGCGAGAAGGATAATTGGTTCGCTTGGCTAAAAGAAGCTCTAAACATAGATTTTGAAACAGAAAGCAGCAACTTCTCCGAATTATTATCTATACACACAATCAACACATCTTTTGCGGATTATCCTCCCGCTTTATCTTCTTCGCCCGAATCGACTCCGGACTCCGTCGCCATCTCCCTGGATCTGAGCCAGATTTTGCCGCAGCTGGCGCCGCAAATGCCGACTGTCATAAATATGCAGCGTTTTACAGTGACAGCTCTTGCCCATTATAGGCGCTGTCCCGCGTATTATTATTTGCGCTATGTTTTAGGCCTGACAGATAAAAGAATGCTGGAGGCAAATGCTGTTTCATGCGCATCAAGCCTGTCGGTGTTTGCGCGGGGAGAAATCATCCATCGCGCGCTGGAGCTGATTGGCCGCGATGGGCTGACGAATTCTGATATTCTGCCCAATGCTTTACAACAAGCTTGCGCCGCATGTATTTTGTCCCCTGAGGATTTCCAGGAGATGCTTGAACGACTTAATTGGTATGTCCAGCAGCCGCTCTATCGTGATCATATCGCCAATGCAGAAAAATTGCGAAGCGAAGTGCCGCTCTGCTTTTCATTAGGGCTCAACGGCGCCAGCGAGGCCAAAAATGAAACGGCCATTATAGAGGGAAAAATCGACGCTGTCGCCGAAAGAGGCGGCCAGCTTTTTGTGCTGGATTACAAAACAGGCTATGACACACAGGAAAGCCCCGAGCCAGAACATATTTTTCAATTGGGATTGTATTGTGCTGGGCTGGATAAAATGGGCAAAAGCCTGGGCGGCGCCTATCTTGTGTATCTGGATCGCCAGGAAATTGTGCCAATAAACGATAGGCATATTCAACAAGCTTTTGATGAAGCCCAATCATTGATTGCGCTCATTCGTGCAGGCGAATTTGCGGGAAATGACTCCATATGCGCTAATTGTGGCTTGCGTTGGGCTTGTAAGACAACAAATATATCCATTTAAGGAGTGGGGGAAACACGCGGACGACGGGGAGACAGAGGCTTTTCGGGCGCGTACGGCCAGGGAGGCGGGATAATAGCGCGCGTTGTGCGATATGTGCGATTATACAGGCGATCCAGATCGGCAATCTCATAATGCCCCTGCTTTTGCTCACGCAAATATATGTTGAGGCGTTCTTCACGCCCCCAATAAAATATCAGGCGCCCAGGAAATCCTAGTTGGGAGAATAATTCCGGGGGGAATAAATCCTTCTGTCCAGGGATTACGGCAATATGAATTTGCTGATGCTGCCGTAAAAAGGCCTCTTTGCGGGCAGCACTAACAACATAGCCGCCTGTGAGGCATTGGCGGCCGCAATAAAGATACGCCACAGCCGGATCATGCGCCACAAAAATTGTCATGTCAGCCGGCACATTTTGCCGAATCCAATAGCCTGCCGCCTTCATGCCGCTATTGGGCACACGCGCGCCATAAGGCATCTGAGGCGAAGGCCATAGCCTGTGCAGGGGAGCAATGCGCCACACGCCGCCTAAAGCCACACACAAAGCTCCCCCAACAAGAATGCCACACACGAGATATAGCCCTCCGATAACGGCCAGGCTTGGCTTGCTTTTGTGACGCAGGGATGACGCATCCAGCCATCGCCCCCACGAAAGCCCCAGCGTGATTGCCAAGGCGGCCACAAGATGTTCATGATAGCCTGAAGCCTGCGTTGTTTTCTCTGTCACAGCTATGATAAAAGGCGTAGCCGTGACGATTATCCACAGCAGCAGCCATTGTTGTGGCCGCTGCCAGCAACACAGGAAAAAGCCCAGGGCGAGGGGCAGGCCCAGGAGAGGAAAAACGCCTGTATTAGCCGCCAGATCCCGGCCGAAAGAGAAAAGATGAAAGCCCCAATCGGCCTGATGTTCGGCAAAAATTGTTCCCAGATATGTTTGTTCCGGATAGCCTAAATGAATAGCATAAAGCCAGGCGGGAATGTAGGGGAAAAACAAAATTACAGGCGGCAACAACAGGCCCGGCCGGCACAGAAACAGCGCGCGTTGCCGCCAATTATCTTGGAGGCGCAGGCCTGGCGGGGCGGGCGTGAAATTTGCGCTCGAAAGGGGCGGCTTTTCTTGTCTCTCTGCCCGTAAATCATTCTCTTTTGTGTTAATGTCATTCGGCATATCCGCCGGGGATGACGCCATGCCTTTCGTTTCCGTTTGAAGGGGCCACATCAGCAACAAAGCCAGCAAAAGCGCGCCTCCCAAAAGAAATTGCACATCGGCACACAAATATAAGCCGAGGCAAAGCCCTGCCAGCCATTGTTGTTTTCGTTTATGCGGCTGTTGGAGATAACGGATTATTTGCCAGATAGCTAAAAGAAAAAGAAAGCTGCTGCAGGCTTCTGCGCCGCCGATAGAACGGGAGCGCCCGACGAGCAAAGGCATCACAGCAACGAAGGAGGCAGCCAAGAGCGCTGCTGCGTGGGCCTGGCTAACATTCCCAATCCAAGGGGCACTTTTATAAGCGATTCGGCGTGTAATAAGAAAGACAAGCCCGCAATTCAGCGTCCCGAAAACAGCCAGCGGGAGGGGCAAAGTTGCTTCCGAGATAGGGAGCCCTACGGCTTCTAATGCCCGTACATAACAATAATCCAGCACAAATAAGGGATAGCCATAATCCCAGCTTAAAATATGAGCAAGAGCGTTTTCTGCTAGTCGCGGAGCAAAAGCAGAAAGTTGCGCTCGTGTGACAATAAAATAAGTCCACAAAGCCTCATCAGGATTAGCATACACAAGCTCTTGAAGCCCGTATGTTCGCAGCACGAAGGCTAACAATAAAATTAATAGCATGATTACGGGAATGGATCTCATTGACAATAACACACTTTTTTTGCAATATAAAATCATTCAATAAACATACAAATAGTAAAACATCAGAAGCCTAACAACAAGAGGCAGGAACAGCCTGTTTTACAAGAGAAATTTGTTTAGTGCCATCAGAAAAAATGTGAAGAGGGGCCTTTATGCCGCAGGCTGATTCCTCTGAGGCGCTTTCCCGCGGGCAAAAAGGGCTGATTTTGCTCGGACTGATTTGTATTTTGTTAGGCCTAGTCTTTGTGTCCCTTCATCATCTGCGCCAGAATGTTGAACAGGCGGCTGTGGAATTTCCCGCAACGGACTATGAACAAAGCTCTTCGCTCATTGCGGTTCATGTCATCGGCGCTGTGCAACGGCCCAATGTGTATTGGCTGCCAGCGCGCTCGCGTGTGATAGATGCCATTAATGCGGCTGGGGGATTGCGCAGCGATGCGGATCCCGCCTCTGTGAATCTCGCCGCTTATGTGGAAGATGGCCAGCAAATCCGTGTGGCTTCCATAAGCGAGTCTTCGGCGGCTTCGGCGGCCGCTTCGTCCCAAACGGCGACACAAAGCCCTGTAGCGCCAGCTGCGGGCGCTTCCTATGGCTCGCCCCCAGCAGGAGGCACAATGGCCGCGCCGGCTTCCTCTCTTGCTCCTTCAGCGTCTTCTTCCGGCATGTATTCGCCGCTGGGGCCAGAGACTTCCGTTGCGCCTCCGGCAAGAAAGTCCCAGCCGAATGCAGATTTAACTTCTTTCAGGCCGATTAGTTTAAGCACAGCTTCGCGTGAAGAGCTGATGAAGCTGCCCAAGATAGGGCCTACTTTAGCCAATAATATTCTTTATTATCGGGCCCGATATGGGCCTTTTCGGAGTGTGGACGATTTAGCGAAAGTGCCGGGATTTGGGCCAGAGCGGATCGAAGCCATCCGCCCCTATGTGACGCCATGAATTTCCACGCCCCACTGGCTGATTTGCCCCCGGAGATAAAAGACGAGCTTCAGCCCGCTCTCCAGCGCCCCTGTGTCTGGCTGGCTTTAGCTCTTCTCAGCGGCATTTTGTGGGCTGATGTATCGCATGCGCCCCCACTGCTTGTTGCGCTTTTATGTGTGGCGGCGATTATCCTCACGGCATATTGTGTTTGGCGAGCTCCTTTTGGGAGCCCAAAGCTTTTTTTGCTTGTTGTCTTCCTCTTGGGCGGAGCTCTCCATGCCTGGCGCATTACGCCCGCCCATGCGATATTATCCTTGCCAGCGACGCTGGAGATAAGGCGCCTGCCTGCACGTGTTGTGCAAGTCCGAAAGCGGGAATCCTGGGGACAACAGGCTGTTCTGGATCTGCGGCCTTCTTTGCCTGGCATGGCCATTTTCCAATTGCCTGCTGCACCACGCGTATATAGCGGGGATGTTCTGGGGCTGGAGAATGTTAAGCTGGATACGCCTCGTGTGCCCGGCCAGCTTGTGACAGCACCGTATTGGGCGCGGCGCGGCGTATTTATGGCTGGAGAAGCAGAACAGATAACGACAATCGATCGGGCTCAGCCCTGGCGCTCCGGAATGGAAGAAGCTTTGGCGCGTGTGCGTGAACATTTGTTACAAATCCTCACACAATCGATTGGAGGGCCGACGCCAGACACATACGCAGCGCTTCTGGCCGGGATGATATACGGAATGCACACAGTGCCCCTTCCCGATGTGTTCATTGATTTGTTCCGCCGCAGCGGCACTGTCCATTTGCTTGTTGTATCGGGCGCACAAGTCTCGCTCATTGCCGGGGCACTGATTTTTCTCGTGCGGGGAAGACAACGCAAATTGCCCGGATGGGGCATATTTATTGTTGTGTCAGGCTTGCTGTTTTTCGTCTTAATTGCGGGGCCCGAGGCTTCCATCCTGCGGGCTTCAGCGATGGCTCTGATTTTTTTAGGCAGTCTTGTCTCCGGGCGCCCTTATGATTTTCCCTCCGCGCTGGCGCTTTCGGCGGGGCTATTTTGTCTGCTGGACACAAGCGCCTTATTTCATCCCGGAATGCAATTGACATACGCGTGTGCTCTCGGCGTCTATTTGGCATGGCCCCCGCGCCGTCTCTCCTGTTCCCGAGGCCTGCGCTATATGCTTGTGGCGGCCGCGCGGGGCACGGGCGGCGCCTGGCTGTTCTCCACGCCCCTCTTGATGGCGCATTTTCATCATGTGTCTCTGTTGGGACTGCTGGCGAATGTGCTGGCTGTTCCCTTGTCGGGAATTATTTTATATTTGGGCTTGCTGGCGTTGCTTGCGGGATTAATCTGGCAGCCCTTCGCTGTGCCTTTTTGTGTGCTGGCCCGCGGCTTATTGGAAATCCTGCTCTGGAACAACAAGCTCTTCGCCTCTATGCCGCTGGCAATCATAGGGCCTGTGTATTTCTCCTGGCCGTATCTTCTCTTATGGTACATTGTCGCAGCAGTTGCGATCATTTTATGGCGGGCGCCGCTTCTGCGGGCTCACATTATACAAAAGCTCGCGGCTCGGGAGAGCTGGGCAGGAGCTATAGCCGGAGCCGGCGTTCTTTTTTTGCTTCTGGCGTTAGCACAAGCCCGGCCGCAGCCCTTGCGCGTCCATGTTTTAGAGGTCGGGGCAGGACAAACAGTGCTTGTGCAGACTCCGGCGGCTAACATTGTGATAGATGCGGGAGCCGATCCGCGTCCAGGCTTTGCCGAAAAAGCCTGGCGCCAAATTGTCCTGCCCTTTTTGATTTTGCACAGGGTGCGGCGGCTGGATGCCCTCATTCTCAGCCATCCTCATGAGGATCATTGCAATCTGGCGATACAGATATTGCAGCATGTGCCCACACGCTGGCTGCTTTTGGCCTCCGGCGACACAAAAACAAGCCAATATGAGCCCATTCTCCGTACAGCTCGCTTCAGGCAAACACGCGTGGGCATGTTCCCTCCCGAAAGTTCTTTTCGTCTGGGAACGGATGTTTGGCTTCACGCTTTGGCGGCGCCGCCAGCCAAATCGTTTTCTCAAGACGCCTGCAATAACAATAGTCTTGTGCTCCAGCTTGTCTATAAACAGATTGTGTTTTTATTTCCGGCTGACATCAGCGAAGAAAGACAAAAACAGCTGCAGCGCGATTATTCTCAGCCGGGACAGCTCCGTGCCGATGTGTTAATTGCTCCCCATCATGGCAGCCCCAATGCGAATAAGGAATTTTTCATTCGTCGCCTTACGCCGCGGATTGTGATTTTTTCCTGCAGTCGCTGGGCCGCGCCGCCGACAGATGTTTTGCAGTCATATGAAAAAGCAGGCGGACAAATCTGGCGTACAGATAAACACGGCACAATCACAATTCAAAGCAATGGCCGCTCTGTTCATGTGCAGGCCCAAAAATTCCAGATGTATTAAGATGTGCCTTCTGGAGCAGAACTATAGCCTCACAATGAGCAACAATTATTTAAAAGCTAAATGAATGCGTTTTGGGGCGGGAAACAGGAGCTCTTGGGATGTGCTCCAGCCTAACGCTGTGATTTACATATGGAGGGAACTGTAATGAAGCGCACGATTACGCAGGATATATGTTTTCTTATGCTTTTAATCATCACAGGTTTATGGAACAGGGCTGGGGCGCAGGAGGCCTCCATTATAAGCGCGCTGGCGGCGGCGCCGCCGCAGATTAATGGGAAGCTGGAGGACGACACATGGCCTGCCCAGCCGCAAATCGCTAATTTTTTCGTGACGGGGCAATCCAAAGCTTCGCCCAAGCCTATACAAGTATGGCTCTGTCATGATGAGCAAGCGCTGTATATGGCGTTTAAAGTGAAGGAGCCGCAGCCACAGCTTTTGAAGCACACAGCGCCACAGGGCTCCCGAGAAGTGTGGCGGGATGATTGTGTGGAGATTTTTATCCGCACAGGGGATAGCGTGCTGGATTTTGATCAATTCATTGTGAATTGTGCGGGCATCCGGCAAAGCGAACGCTGCCGTCAGGGCGTGCGTGTAGAGAATTGGCAGCCACAATGGCCCGCAGCGGCACATATCGGCGCCGATTATTGGATTGTAGAAGTGGCCCTTCCCTGGCAGCTTCTGGAAATGTCTCCTCCAGCGCCAGGGACACTGATTCAATTAAGCCTTGGCCGAGAAGATTATACGAAAACAGGGCCAGCGCTTGTAAATTGGCCTGCCGGCTCGGCTTATGGCAGCCAGGGCAGCTTTGGGCGGCTGTATCTGGGCACTGATAATGTGCTTGTTAATCCAGATTTTTCGGTGCGGCAGGACGGCAAAACGGCGGGCTGGAGCTTTGGCGACAATGGCGCGGATGGACAATTTTTCTCCTCTGTGTCTGAGGGAGGACAAGCTGTTATTCATTTTCGGTCGCCCGGGCGCTATGCAGTTGCGCAGCAAAATTTGCGTTTGCGCCCCAACGCTATTTATCGTTTGCAAGCGGAAGTGCGCGGGACGGCAGGGGCATATCTGCGGGCGCGCACATCCGCGCGGCGCGGCGAGCCCAGCACGCCCTATGATATTTGGGCGCGGCCGGCCGAACAATATCAATTCTTACAAGTTAATTTCCCCACAGGCGAAACAGGAGAGGCGCTAATCATTATCGGTGCCACGGAAAACACAGGCGTGGGGGATGTGTATATCCGTAATTTGAAAGTGATGCAGGATATTTCGCTTGTGGCCGAGGGGCCGGCTATTGCTGTGAAAGCCGGGCAGCCTGTGCGAATTGTGAAGCTGCTCGTAAGCGATTGCCGCGCCTGTCGGGGATTTGTCACAGCGCCCATAGACGGCCGACTGGACAGTTATAATTGGGATATGGGGCGCTGGGAATACAATCAGCCGGGCGCCGGCGCTGGCGTGGGCTATCGCTATAACAATAACGAAGGCCTGCATATTACATTAGCGGACAAAGGCGGCGTGGATGCCGTGCAAATGCGCGGAGGCGCCCGTGTCAAGCTGTATGCCAATGCGGAACGCTATGACAATCCGGGCCGCGCGCCGCTCGTGTGGGAATTTGGGGGGCGCTCGCCAAATGTCCGAGCCTTATTCCCCCAGCGCGTGCGCAGCGATCGCTTTAGTTTCTTTGGCCTGACAAACGGCCTCATTGCCGATTGCAGCTTCCTGCGCCTGGAAAACAGCCCGCCCAAAGGGCAACGACAAACGCCGTGGACAATTGGCGCTGAGGCGGCGCCTGACTCGCTTGTCGAGAAAGCTCAAGAGAAGCGCTTTGGCGAAAAGGAGCGCACAATCCTGAGCCTCGTGGCGACAGCTCCCCAGCCCCTGAAGGCTCCGGCGCGCCAAGCTATCCATCTGCTGACAGCGCCATTGCGCACGGAAATGGCGTATGACGCCATAAGCGTACGTCTGCGCGCCGCTCAGCCGCTCACGATTTGTCCATTGACAATTGCCATACAGGATCCTTTCAATCCCCTGCATGAGCTGATGAGCGCCGAATGCGAATTGACAGGCGGACAGGATTTTGAAATTATTTGCGATTTTCCTGATCAAATCGTTCCGGCGCAAAGGCGTGTGTGGCTGACGCTGACATTTGGCGCCGAGGCCGCTATGGAACGCCTGGAGATTACGCCTTACACAGTTCCGCGGGCGCAAGCTCTGCCGGAGGCGCTGGCATATCGAAAGCTGCTGATGCGCGGCTTGTTCTGTCAGCTTTCCGAGGCCCGGCAATGGACGACATTGCGCCGGGATCCGGATCTGGAGAAATTTTATCAGGAAAATCGTTGGGGCCCAGGCGTGCGGGAGCTGCACGGAAGCATTGCCTTTTGCAAGCAGCTGGCGCCAGAAGATGAGCTTGTGCGCGTATATGATGAATGGGTGTGGCGGACAGCCCGGGAGCTGCCGCCGTGGCCGCCTAAGCTGGATGTTATCCCCGGGGCGCCGGAATGGGCTGTGCTTTTGCGACAAGCCTGGCTCGCCAATCGCGCTGTCTGTCAGTGGTGGCTGGACAATCGTCTCGTCCCCACAGGCGAATTTGGCGGGCTTGTGGGGGATGACACCGATATGTATCAAAATTACGCCGATCTGCCGATGTTTGAAAAAGACGGCACAGGAGGCGCTGTTGTGGAAGCGGCGGCCCAGCTGGCGGAATTGGCGGAAAAAGAAAATCTGGAGCAGGGCCTCAATAAACACACGACAGATCCTCTGCATGCCTATGAGGAAGGCGTGAATCATGAGGCTTTAATGCTCTGGTGGCGCTATGGGGATCCTGTGTATTTTGAGCGCTGTCTTCTGGCGGCGAAATCTTTGCCCAAAACGACAGTAGTGACGCCCCGAGGCCATCGGCATTTTAAGAGTCAGATGATTGGCGCGGAGGATTTACGGATTGACAGGCCGCTGGATGTGGATGGCGGGGCGCATCCCCTGATGTGGCATCCGGCGCTAGAAGTTGCCTGGTACAACGGCTCCCCTCGTGTGCTGCAATATCTGGACGAATGGGCTAGCGGCTGGCTGGAGCACAATGAGCCTGGCCAATACGCCACGGCTGTAGATGTGAAAGCAGAGACAACAAAAGAAACATCAAATCGCCCTCTGTATGGCGGATATAGCTCCCAAGCCTGTGTGCATACATTTTTGTATTTCCTGACGGATAACAAGAAATATCTGCAGCCCTTCCGCGACTTTTTGCAAAAGGGCGAGGCGCCCTGGCCAATGAAAAATTTCCTGCCGGAATTATGGCAGCGCGGCTTTCTGGATGAATATCCTGATGTCAGCCGCTTTATCAGTCTGCATCCTGTCTCGGCCGCTGCGGGATTGGGCAAAAAAGAGACGCTCATTGACGCGCTAAAAGCCGATATCACAGAGCTGCAACGATTCTGGTGGATGTACACGGGCGCCGAGCCTTTTACGGATCGCGTGTTTCTGTATTCCCTGCAGAATGTGGCTATTGCCTATACAGGCGGCTATGCGACCCGCAACAAATTCAATCATACACATGCCGTGAGCTGGGAGGGCTTTGGCACGGATTATGCGGCGCTCGTTTTGCAAGCGCGGCGCAATCGCTTCAAAGCGATCGTGTACAATTTCGCCAACAGGCCTTTGTCAGGCCGTTTCCGCCTCTGGCTTTTGGAGCATGGGCGCTATCTGCTCCGACAGGGGATTGACGCCAATGGCGATGATCAGATGGAACAGGCCACACGGCAGGAAAATGTGGAAGTCGGGCGAGCCACAGCCCTGCCGCTGACATTGCCTCCCAAGCAAATTACAGTGCTGGAGCTGGAGCAAATCCAGAAGCTCGATGAGCTGACGGAGCGCGCGGATCTGGCGCTCAGCCCCCTGGAAATCCATCTGGAGGGCGACGCTGTGCAGGGGATTGCGCACAACATCGGGGCGCGCGATGTCTCCCAGTTTACGATTGCGCTTGTGGATGCGCAGGGCAGACAGCAGGCAAAGCAGACATTGGGGCCGCTCGCAGCGCCTGTGGATTTAGAGCCCAAACGCCTGCCCTTCCGTTTTTCTGTTAAAAGTGCTTCTATAAAAGGCTGGCGCGTTGTTGTGGATCCGGAGAATAATGTGCCAGAAATATTTGAGGAAAACAACAGCGTAAGGATTGAAGGCGGCTAGGAGCAGACATCTCGACGCGACGATTTGGGGAGCAAAACGGCCCCCTTCAAATAACGCTCTTTTGCTTCCCCAGGAAGCGGCGTTGCGGACGGCGTTTTGTGGGAAATGCAAAATCAGGCCCAAGGCGCCCTCGAACAAGGATATGCCCCACGCAGGCTGACGACGCCTGGATCTCATCACATGAGCATTAGCCTCCGCGTAGCCGCTGCCATTCTTCAATCAGGGCCATTGTGCTTTCCCAGGGCATAATGCTGTGGGCCGAGACGGCTGGCGACAGAACAAAGCCCGGACAGGCGCCAAATATTGCAAAGGCCTGGCGGACAGCTTCGCGCGTCGCCTCCGGGCCTTTCCACATATGATAGGCGCTGGAGGGGCCCGTCCAGACGCTGCGATGAACGGCCAGCTTATCGCGGATAAGCTCCGGAATAACGCCTTCAAAAGCCAAATCAATCCCGAAATACGCATCCAAGCCCAGATTCGCCAGATAATCCAGAATGGGCATCACGCCCGTATGGACTGTATATGTAAACAACATTCCGCCGGCATGCGCGGCATCCCGTTCTGCCCGTAAACGGGCGCCCAAAAAGCGCTCCAGCATAGCTGGCCCATAAAAATCCGCCGTTTCATAAAAGCCATTGCGGCGCACAATATCCACGCCCAGGCCCTCCAGGCTGTGCAAAGCCAGCAAATTAAGCTGATGTTCGTATTCTAAATAGGCTTCCACAAGCTGGGGCTGCTCCACAACAAGCAAGCATAAGGGCTCTGCGCCGAACAAATGCAGCGCGCCAGTGAGGCCTAAGCCGATATGGGCCATCGTGGCTAAATCCCATCGGCGGGCGAGCTGGATGGCCCCTTCGGCAGCCTGGATGGCTTCGCGGCGCGCCTGTTCCTGCGAAAGAGGCTGCAACACATATTTAAAAGCCTCTAAATCCGCCTCTGTTTGCAGCCACGGCTCCACATAATGGCCGATGTTAAAATCACTGTAAAAGGGGATATCCTCTCCATGCGGCCATAATTCATTAAAACGTACTGCCGCGTGCAAATCTCCTGCCGGTGTGCGATATTTTTTATGGAGAATATCGCCTTCGCGCCAGATTTCGCTTGTGACATCCGCAGGCGTCTGCGTGACAGAAAAGCTGAATGACACGAGCTGATCCAGGCCTAATTGTTCGACTTGATAAGATAATTGCTCTTCCAGGGAGGCTTCAGGGGGCCAGGGGAAATTCCAGGTATAGCCGCGGCGCTGCACTCCTGTAAGCGGATTAAACACAATGTGGCAGGGCGTATAATCGACAGCCTCACGCCGTATTGCGGCTAAAATGCGTTCTCGAGATGTCATTATCTTCTCCTTCAGAAAAAACAAAAATGTTTAGAGATTTAGGTTTCTTTGCCCGGAGGCGGGCGCAAATCGCGATGCCAGCGTTTAATTCGAAACAAATCACAGGCCATGCGCAGCCCATCCCGCAACATGCGGACTTTGCTGTTGGGATCATTGCGCCACATCACGGGAATTTGCGCGATTTTGAAGCCCAGCCGGCGGGCAATATATAATAATTCAGCATCAAAAGCCCAGCCGGATAGCTTTTGATGGGCCAGGACAGCATGGGCGGCTTGTCGTGTGAACGCCTTAAAGCCGCATTGGCTATCCGGGATGCCAGGCAGCAACACAAGCTGATTCAGCAGGCCAAAAAGCCGCCCGCCCAGCTCCCTGTAAAAAGGCTGATGCACAACAAGCTGCGCCCCGGGAAGCTGGCGGGAGGCAATCGCCACATCGGCGCCGGCTTGCAATTCTGCCAGCAATTTTTCCGCTTCTTCAATCGGCGTGGAAAGATCCGCATCTGTAAATAAAAGATAGCGTCCTTTGCCCTCCAGCAAGCCGCGCTTCACAGAAAGGGCTTTTCCCATATTAGGCTCGTTGCGTAATATGCGAAAAAGAACGCGTCCTTCCAGCTTTTGCCGCGCCAGCTCGCCTGTGCCATCTGTGCTGCCATCATCCACGACGATTATCTCCGCGGCAAAATCCTGCTCCTCCAGCCACGCTAAAATACGCTCCAATGTGGGGCCGAGTCGCTGGGCTTCATTGAAAGCCGGAATAATTATAGATAGGAAAATGGAAGGCTCAGGCTCAATCATAGGAAATTGGGCTCGTCAACAGAGTCAGCTCTCGGCAATGCCGCTTCCGGGGCTGATTTGCCTGTTATTGGCTATGGCATTCTTCTCTCAAAGATATGTCATGAACAGGAATCTGCTCTCTCGCACGCCAACTATTCGCAATGGCTAAGCCAATATCAAAGTCTGAATTAGTATATTCATTGTCAGCATAGATTTCAAACAGAAAATAACGATGTTAGGCTGCCTGCTTCTGGGCTATTTTACAGGGAAATAGTCCTCCATGTCTATTCTGAACGCGGATAGCGGATGTCATTTTGCATTTAGCGAGCCCCCCGATTTTGTGCAAATCAGGGAGCGCTCTTTTTCGTATTAATTTTTAGCAGCTCTTCGTCCGAACTAAACATAAATCCAGCATGATAATTGAGAAAAAAATTCGATAGCTTCCGAAAAGCGTTGAAGATGTGGAGAGACACAATGTCAGATGTTTGGCGTCTGTTTTTATATTCCGCATTTTGGGGGAACAAATTTTTCTGTAGGCGGCACATTCCTTTGGCTATAAACGCCAAATATTTTAGCTCCTGTTGATGTATTAACATTTCGTTAGGATGTTCGTGGGCTTAAAGAATTTATGGGAGGCTAAGGCTGCCTTTCAGCTCGCGCGCCTTTTTGAACAGCAGATAAAGGACTTCTTTTGGGACAATGGCGCCTGGCTGTTTGGGCTTTCGCGAAAACAGAGCGCAAAATATTGCAGCTTTATGTTGTTCCCGCTAAATAGCCACAAAAGGAGGACTGTAAAATGGGCAAGACATTGTTTTGGGGCGTTTTGTTGTGGCTAGCATATGGGAGAGCGTGGACGGAAGGGCTGTGGGCGCCTGCGCCGGAAGCCTACAAAATTAGCCCCGATGGCGCTATTGAAATCAGTGATGGCGGCCAGAGCACAGGCGATCGTTATCTATTATCAGCGCAAGATTATCAGGATTTCTGCTTTTCCTTTGATTTAATTCCCCGCCCGGCTGGAGGCAGCAATCTGCGGGCAATTGTTGTCTGGAGCGTGGCGCCGAACAATCCTAGTAATCGCCGCGCCATTTTTTTGCCTGTGCAAGGCCTGACGCCCGAGCGGCGCTATCAATTTCGGCTTATCGTGCTGGGCGAGCATGTGCGGCTTTATCGCGAGGGCGAGCTCATAGCCACAAACGCGACAATTTATGGGGAGCCGCCCGCCCGCGGCCGTGTGGGCCTCCTGCATTATTACAATCACAATTTCCGCTATGAGAATGTGAAGCTGGAAGCTCTGGATGTCAATGCGTTAATGAGGCCGCGGAATGTACAGGCGCGTATTTTGCCCCAGGGCGCTGTGCAGCTGCAATGGGAAGGACATCCCGATGTCGCAGGGCTGCTGCAATATCGCCTATTGCGGGACGGACAATTAGTAGGCACGACGACAGACACGGCCTATACGGATATATCCGTCGCCAGTCACAAGACATACGAATATGCTGTCATTGCATTTACAAAGGAGGGCAGGGAAAGCGCGCCCGTAACTATAAAAATGAAAACGGGCAAATTGCTGCCGCCCCTGCCGCCGCTGAGCTTCACAGCCACAAAGCGGCTGGATGGCTCTGTGCGCCTAACATGGCAATTGGCGCCACAAAGCCGCTGTGCGGTCGTGCAATTATATTGGAGTACGCGGCCTGAGGCTGTTCCGCTCGCGCGCCAGCTCATCGCGGAATTGCCTCCCACGCAAACAGAATATCTGGCGCCCGCTGCCCGGGAGCGTTATTGTGTCCTTGTGGTGAAATCGCCGGATGAAGAGAGCGCTTTGAGCGCTCGCAAAGGCGTCGAGATTTTGCCGATGGCGCCGCTTGTGAGCGCGGAGGGCAGCATGCCGGCAAAACATCCTTATCTGCTCTTTAGCCAGGCGCGGCTGGAGCGAGCGCGCCGGGCCCTGCAGACAAAGGAATATGAAAAGCTGGCGCAATCGCTCCGCACAGCGGCCGAAAGCGCCTTGAAGCAGCCTGCACAGATCCCCTCGGAGCCTCAAGATGGGCAATCCGCAGTAAGCAGGCGGCTGCAGCAAATGGGCCTGTATTATCAGCTTTTAAGCGATGAGCGCTGCGCACAATATGTGCGGGATGCTCTCGTGGCATACGCGAAGCTATACAACAATTTGCCCGTCCGCGGCGGGCGCGTGCGTTTAGCGAAAACAATATCGGGCCTGTATGAGGCCACATGGTTCGTGCCCCTCGTTTGCGCTTATGATCTTGTTTACGAAAGCCCGTGTTTTTCGGCCGAAGATCATAAGCTCATTGAAGAAGGGCTATTGCGGCCCGCCGCAGAGCTATTTTGGGTGCGCGATTACAACAATCCTCAGGATTTGCGCCCCGGGGATTTGCATTATAAGTGTTACAATTTCCAGGCTTGGTTCATCTCCGCTGTCGGGCTTTGCGGCCTGCTCTTGCGCGACGCCGATATGCTGGAATATGCCCTGGATGGGCCGTATGGCCTGAAACATCTTCTGGCACATGATGTGCATGATGACGGCCTGTTTTGGGAGCGTTCAGCGGGCTATCACAGCTTTGTGTTGAGCGCCCTGTTTCCTTTTTTGCAGGCGGCTTATCATTGCAATATGGATTTGTATAAGCTGGCGGTGCCCGATGATTATAATGAAGATCGAGAGCCTATCATTAATTATTGCGTGGGCGACGGCGATAATGGCCCCAAAAGCCTAAAGCTAATGTTTGATGCCCTTTTTTATTATACATTCCCTGATTTGACATGGCCTGTCGTGGCCGATAGCAGCAGGGGGCCGCTATCTGTCAATCCTGAATATCGGGCGGCCTGGGAACGATATCGGGATCCCAAATACGCCTGGCTGATTAATTTAGGCCGGCAAATAACGATTCCACGCGTGGGGCCCCAGGATGCAGAAGCCAAAATATGGATGGCATGGGAGGACAAATATCTTTACATTGCTGCGGACATTACAGATCAAATCGTCCGTAATAGCTGGAATCAGCCCGGCGAAATCTGGCAAGGCGATGCCCTTTGGATTGGCCTGAAATGGCGCGAGGAGCCAGGCGGGCCGTATGATTTTATTTATGGCCTCAGTCCGGGAGATTTTGACAAAATTCCGCCTGTTGCGGCTTTGTTTAATCGCTTCAGCGCGCTCTATGGAGGCGTGAGCACAGGCCAATTTGCCGTGCGCAAGACGCCCTTGGGATATGCGCTGGAATTCGCTATTCCCGTGGAGGAATTGCAGCCGCAGCAAGAAGAAAAAGGCACGCCATTTGTGCCGCAAGAGGGCCGGAAGCTTGTGGCAGATTTTGTGCTGTATGATTGTGATGCGCTTACAGGCGCGACAAGCAAAGAAAAAATGCTGAGCTGGGCCTGTGTGAATGATCGTTATGATTCGGCGCAAGGAGGCTTTGTGCTCTTATCCCGCACAGGCGGAATGGCGGATAAAACAATGCGGGCGCCCCGGGCGCAAAATATCAAGATAGACGGCCTGCTGGACGATTGGGCGCCCTTGGGGGCTGTGCCAGCCCACATTGGCCCGGGCTCCCCTGTAATGACGGACGCCTCCTCGGACGGGCCGCGTCTGGATGATTTGCTTTTTGAGTCGCCCGCTGTCCCCGGCCGTTTTGATTACACGGGGGAGTCGTTTGGCAATAACGGCGTGCTGGAGGCAGGCTGCAGCCTGTTTCCCTCTTCAGGCTTTGCCTTGCTGCGCGAACATGAATATGGGGAAGAGTTGCCCAGCCGCAAGGGACTGGCAGTGAATATGACATTCGGCCCTTATGGGGGCGGACATGGCCATCCGGATAAGCTCAGCCTCGTTGTATGGCGCGATGGCCAGCATATCATTCCGGATTTTGGCTCCTGTGGCTACGACAGCAAAGAAAAAGGACAGTGGACAGCGCATACAATCAGCCATAATACGCTCACAGTGGACGGCATAAGCCAATGGCCCGCTCTTGATAAGGATCAGACATGGCCCTGCGATACATTTGAGCAACGCGCCTGGGGGAGGCTGGATTTCTTCCATGCGGATGCCCAAATGCGTATAGTGCAGGCGAGCTGTGATAATGTCTACAAGGGCGTACAATTAACGCGCACAGTGGCGCTCATAAGCGGCCAGATTCTGGATATTTATCGAGCCCAGAGCGCGGAGAAACATATTTATGATTATGCGTTGCATATTGATGCGCCTTTTGCGGAGGCTTCCGTGCCGCTAGAGCCGCTCAGCGATCCGCTGGGCCAGCGCTGCGGCTATCAGCATATCCACAAGGCGCAAGGCTCCAGCTTTGTCACAGAGCCCTTAAATATCGTGTGGAACGCTAAAACGCAGCCTTTCCGCATTGTGGCCGCGGGCGGCGAGCCCACACAATTAATCATTGCGGAAAGCATCACAACAGCGTTGGATAAGCACATGCCGATGATGATTTTGCGGCGTGAAGCCCGGGATACGGCTTTTATTACAATGCTGAATGCCTCCGAAAATCTAGCTGCGAACAATCTCATCACAGCACGGCAAGAAGACGGCTATGAGATCGTCTGGCCCCAGCATCGCTTGAAGCTGGCGGCAGATCCCAACAAGCCCGCCACATGGGAGAAGGGCAGCTTTAAGGGCGCGCTTGTGTGCCGGCGACAGCAACAGGACGGCTGGGCGCTTTCGCTTGTGCGCATGTACAGCTATCAGGACAGCCGCTTGACATTGAAGGCAGACAGGCCGTTAAGCCTGTATGTTAAAATACAGGGCCAAAAAGCAAGGCTTAAGGCGGGCTATGACAGCCGAGGCCAGCTCCTCTGGCAATGGGACAGGGGCAAGCCGCAAACAATTGCTGTGAAGCCGCGGCAGGAATACATTCTGACATTGCCGAATAAGCCCTAAGCCACAATAACTATATTGCAAGCGAATGGAGCAAAAAATAATGGAAATAGGCATTGGCCTTGTGGGCTTTGGCTTTATTGGCAAAGTTCATACATACGGCTATCGCACGCTGAAACTGTTTTACGATCCGGCGCCTATAACGCCGCGGCTGATTGGCGTGTGCACGAGCCGCCCCGAGACAGCTGCCCGCGCCGCGGAAATCGGCGAATTTTTGTATGGAACAACAAATCTGACGGATTTGCTGGAGGATGAGCGCATACAGATAATAGACATTGCCACGCCCAATCATCTGCATCATGAACAGATTGTGCAGGCAGTGGCGGCTGGCAAACACATTTATTGCGACAAGCCGCTGACGACATCGCTGGCCTCCGCGAAAGACATTGCGCGCTGCTTGCAGGAACATCCCGATGTGTTGCACGGAATGACATTTCATGTGCGCTTCATCCCGGCGACAATGCGCGCCTGGCAATTGATTCAGGAGGGCTTTTTGGGGCGCGTGTATCATTTTCGCGCCGCCTATTATCATGCCGGCTATGCGGATCCACGCCGGCCTATTTCCTGGCGGCTTTCAAAGGAAGCGGGCGGCGGCGCGCTGAGCGATTTAGGCAGCCATGTTATCGATTTGATGCGTTATCTTCTGGGCGAATATGCCGCCGTGCGCGCCAGCATGGAAACATTTATTACACAGCGTCCCGCAGCCGCCGGATCTTCAGAGCTGAAGCCTGTAGAAGTGGACGATTATGTGGCCTTTGAGGCTCGCATGGCAAACGGCGCGCGGGGATTTTTAGAAGCTTCGCGCTTTGCCACAGGCAGCCAGGATGGCCTGGAATTCCTCATTTTTGGGGAAAAGGGCGCGCTGCGCTTTAATATGATGGATCCTAATTTTCTCTATGCGTATGATGCGACATGTCCAGAGGCGGATCTGGGCGGGCGGCGCGGCTGGACGCAAATTGAATGTGTCCAACGTTATCCCAAGCCCAGCGTCCTGCCCTCGCCCAAACTTCCTGTTGGCTGGATGCGTTTTCATGTCCATTGTCTGTTTGATTTTTTGCAGGCAATTGCAGAAGGGCGTTTGGGAACAGCGACGATTTATGATGGAGTCCGAACACAAGCCGTCGATGAAGCTGTGCGACAAAGCGCCGCCACAGGGAATTGGGCCAATGTCGATATGCTCGAGGAGCTGCAATTTCCCTCCTAGTTTGTTTTTGTAAATGGCGCTAGATTAAAAAGCTTTTTGCTCAGGAGACGCACATGCGCAAAATAATGTTTGTCTGGGCCCTGTGGGGCCTGTGTGGGGTGGCATTGGGGCAGGGCAGCTTTTATCGGACGGCGGAGGGCGTCTGGAAGCCCCTACAGGCGACGAGCGCCGGAGGCATGCTGAAATTCACGCTCTCGCCGGAGCAAATAGGCGGCAACGCCACGCTCATTGTCTTAAACAAGCCTAAATGGATGATTTTGGAGGATCGCGAGCCGCCGACAATTATTAAAGTGCTTGTCGATACACAGGAGCGGAAGATAGAGGAATTGGATTTAGGGCTTGTAGCGACGCCCCCCGGCGAAATTGCTTTTGCCGTAAAAGATGACAAAAATCCCCTCGAAGCGTCTGCTGTGCGCGTGTGGCTAAATGGCCAGGCGCTGCCGCCCGCACAAATTTCTGTAACAAAGCTTTCGCCGGATAACAAAATGTTGCGCGTGGCTATAAAATTAGGCGCTGTGCCGCCTGCCCGTTATACATTAACGGCCACAGTCCGCGATTTGGCGCCTGAAGCTAACAGCGTCAGCCTGACGCTGAAATTCTCCACAGCGCCGCTTTTGGCTAATGGCAGCTTTGAGGAATTGGACACAGAGGGCAAGCCCGTGGGCTGGACACTAGGCGCGTGGTCCGCGGACGCCACAACGAAATATGAGGCTGGCGTTGTGGAGGGCGGCGTGGCAGGCCGACGGGCTTTTCGTTTTGTCGGCATAGCCGGCACGCTTAATCTTGTCCTTACACAGCAGCTGGAGCCCCTGCGGCCGGGCGTGCCCTATGTGCTCAGCGGCCAATATAAATCTGAGGGCGGCGCTGCCGTGTCCGTAATCACACAAGCTGGCGGACAACAGGCAGAATATCTCACACATTCTCTGCCGCCGGCGAAAGATTGGACGCCGTTTTCTTATGAATTTCAGCTCAAGCCCCACGACAGCGTCCTGATTGTTCCTCGCACAGGCAGCAAGGGCGAAACATATTTTGATGATTTGAAGCTAGCGCCCAAATAGTTTTTTTATCAATGGGCGCCAAAAGCCAAAAAGCCAAATTTTGGGCTTCAGAGCCGTTCAATCAGATGCCATATTGTGGGCGCGTTTAGAGTAAATTGCAGCCCCTGTACAGGCGCAGCTTCGGCCATGGGGAGGCCCGCGCCGTCCAACGGCGTAATCTTGATAGGACGCACTGCCGTTCCTTCCAGCTCTACGCGCTCCACAATCGTTGGCCCCTGGCCCCAATTCCGTCCCACTGTCCGGCGATTCTCATCCCATTGCATATTTTGATTTTCCACACGCGAGGCCGCCACAAGCAACATCCGCCGCGATTGCATCAGCGGCTGATTATCCAGGCTTGTCAGCGCCACAACACAATGACCTGTGACGCCCGGCGTGGGCTTGATTGTGATGAGGCCCCATTGGAGCTGCTGGCCTGCCAGACGGCCCACAGCTAATTTCGTGCGCGGCGTGTCCACAAGAAAGGCCCATTGTCCTGCTGCTAGCTCTCGCCAGAAAATTTCTTTTGTGTCAGATACATATTGTTTGTTTTCTGGAGGCGTAACGCGATCGGCCTTTATATCCCCTGTCTTTGTCCATTCCACAGCCACGCGATGCAGCAAGGGGGCCTCCCGCGGCACGCCGGCGGCTTTCTCCCATATGCCGGCAAAATCTCCTCGCCACTGCGCTACAAGCTCTACAATTTTATCCTGTGGGATGCGCAGGCGAATCAGGCGCTCGCCCGGGCGTACATCCCCGCGACGGAATAGATGGGCGCATACAGGCATAAATGCCACAACAGCTGGATCCGTGCACATCTGAAAATAGCCCTGTAGAGCCGCCTTTGTCCAATCCTGGGGCGTGCGGCCATAATCAAATTGAAACAGCGCATCCCAATCTTGAAAGCCCGCAAAGGCGCTCGCCATTGGCAAGCCTTCGGCGCGATAATCGCTGGGCGCCGGATGATCGTATTCGCTCACTGTATAGGGCTTGCCCCAAACGCGCCAGCGTGCCAGGCCAATTAATGTATTGGCCAGGGGCGCATCGCTCATCGGCGTGTTCTGGATGAGCCAATTCCCCGGATCCCAGGGGCGCCCGGGAAACATCGGATGCTGCCAATAAGCATGATTGTCAATGAAATCAAGACGACTTTCGCGCCATAAGCCTCCCAAAGCGCCATAGGAAGCCTGTGTATCAATGATATGCGCCTTCACGCCCAGCTCTTGTTTCAAAAAGCGATACATCTCCAGCGTGTAGCGGCGCTCCAGCTCCATAATAAAAGCCAGCCAGTCGCGCTGCATCGCTTCCGTGGAATTAGAAGAGGCAAAGGGGATATTGCGGGCCTCTAAGGCACATTCGGGCGCTAAGCCCAGAATGCCGCCCGTCCGCAGGCTGACATCCGCCAGCCAGATATCTCCCAATTGATTTTGCGCATTAAAGCTGATGCGCGTGTGCTGTGGATTCACATCCTGGGCGCGAAATGTAAAGCTATATTCACGCCATTGCCCATCCGCTTTCACAATCTCCTGCAAGCCGATATGCCGCCAATCCGCCACATCCCAGCGTGCGCCCACGTGCACTTCCCGCGGCGGATCCGCTTTTATTTTGAAGCGCAATGTATAGATCTGCCCGTTTTGTAAATCATGGCCCGTTTGATGAATTTGAAAGTCCCACGGATTGACGCCCAGCTTCACAAGCCTGGCATGCAGAGCTCTGCCCACCGCCGGATCTTCCACAACTTCGAACACATCTTCTCCCGGATGACGGCTCTCCAGCGTCCATTCTTTCGTGCCCTGGGCAAAATCCCGATTGCGCAGCAGCTCTTCTCCCAGCGGCTGGCTGCCCTCATCCCAGGCTTTGCGCAGCGCCGCCGTTGTCCCGTATTTTTCCTGCAGATATTCATGCCAGTAATCTGAAAGCTCCTGCCGATAAGATTCGGGCAATTGTCTGAGCCAGTGGCTAAGGGCAAAGCTGAGCAGGCTGTTTTCGTTATTCAATTCCACGATAACGACACAGGGCTCTTCCGCATAGCGTGTTTTTGTATAGGGATTTTCATGTGTGAGCAAATCCCGTGCATATTGCTTTTGCATCGCAATCATGCGGGCACAGAAATTATCAATGCCTTTGTTGTAGCTGGCGAAGGCATCCGTGCTTTCAAAGCCCTCTGCAGGCCCCAGATTACGCGATACATGCAAATTGATATTTACATAAATTCCGTTTTGCTTCAATTGATAGATAAAGAAATCTAATTTATCCAGCTGCTCAGCATCCAGATGTGTCTTCTCTTTATATGCCGGATCCCATATTCCGTTAGGCTTGTAGGCATTATCCATATGATGGAAGCGCACGATATTAATCCCTAAAGCTGCCATTCGGCGAGCAATAAGCGGCGCCTGCTCTTTATCGGGGAAGGCTGTGGAAAATGTCACATTCGTGCCCAAAAAGCGAAGCCGCCGCCCGCGTCCATCCACAAAATGCCCCTCTTTTATCTGCACAAAGCCATCCTGGCCTGCCGGCCAGGCGTTCATCACGCTCCTGTTGACAGGGCTATGCGGGCTGATTTCGCCGATAACAAAGGGGAAGAAATTGGGCGGCACATCCGCTTTGGCTAATGTCACGATTACAACAAAAAATGTTAGCCAAAGGAGCCCTCGCATGGCAAATCCTCCGTCGAGAATATTAAATCACAGACACGGGCAGCTGGCCTGGACAGGGCTGCTGGCCCAATAGCGCCTGGACAGAAGCCTGCAGGCTAAACATATCTGCCCCATAGCTGACAATCACAGGCCATCCCGTGGGCAAATCAAATAGCGCGTAGGGCGATTCAAATAGCAGCATCCCGCGCAGCTTTCCGCTTTGCGCCACATGACGCCACAGCTCTTGTTGCGCCTTGGGCAAGCGCACGCCTTCGCCCTTATAGGAAACGATATGGGCAAATGTTGCTCCAATAATGCCTGTCGCCTGGGGCAACGCCTCTTTCACACGGGCTAATTCCGCCTCTGTCAGGGCCTCATTCAAAACGATTGACTCACAGCCAAGATGCGCTTGCAGCAGCCCAGCCAGCGGATGTTGCCCTTGTAGCCCTCTTTCTTCTTGTTCCGCCGCAAAGGCGACGCTGCGCCGTGTTAAATCATCACAGATAATGGCTAATGGCCGCGTTCCCATTTCTTCCAGCTTAAAGAGCCCGGCAGTGCTGGCGGCGTGATCTCCTGTATGGACAAATGTCACAGCCGCCTCAGCCACACGGCGTCCCATCTTTTCCAGCGTTTGGCGTATTTCTGAGGCTGGCGGAATTAGAGGCAGGCTTGTCCGCCGCGCTTTCAAACGCCGCACACAAGCCGCGGCTTCCCGCAAGCGCTGCTCAGGCACGCGGCCGTCCAGACACGCCTGCCACACAGCCTGATAGGCATCCAGCGGCGAACGCTTGTAATCGATAAGAATCTGATCATGTCCGGCGGCCAATGCCCGCCACGCTGCCTCCGCTGAGTCAATCGTCTGCCGCAGCCCTTCCATGCCCATGGAATCTGTGATGATGGGCCCCGGAAAGCCCAGCTCCTGCCGCAATATCCCGATTAAAGTGGGGCTGACAGTGGCGCAATTCTCCGGATCTATAGCCGGCACAAGCAAATGAGCTGTCATGACGCTGTCCAGGCCTGCCGCGCGCGCCGCCCGATAGGGCGCCCATTCCACAGCCTCCAGCCGCTCCCGAGATAAAGGCACAGTCGGCAGGGCAATATGGCTGTCCACGGCCACATCGCCATGTCCAGGCCAGTGTTTGGCGCAGGGCTCCAGGCCCGCCGCGCTTAAGCCCCGCACAATCTGGGGGCCTAAACGACAGACAAGATCCACATCCTCGCCGAAGGAGCGCACATTAATAATGGGATTATCAGGATTTGTGTTGATGTCTAAAACAGGGCTCCATGTCAAATCCAGCCCCAGCCTCCGCCCTTCTAAGCCAATGGCATAGCCCCATTCGTAAGCCAATTGCTCCTCGCGCGCTGCGCCCAGAGCCATCAGCGGCGGCACAGCCAGCCCCTCGGCCGCAAAGGCGCTTCCTGTCTCCAGATCACATTGCAATGTGAGCGGCCCGGGAGCCATCTCACGCAGCTGCGCACAGCGCTGTTGGATATCGGCGCCGCCCACTTGCGAATTCAATACAGCTCCGCTCGCAATGAGCTCCTCTTCCTCCTCCCGATACGCTGTCGTCCCCCGTAGCACAATAACTTCTGCTATCAGCTGACGCAATTCTTCTTCGGACATAGCCTGCTCCCTGGGCAATTCTCATTCTCCAGCCTGTTTTGCCTGCAAAAAGCCCTCCAGAAGGCTCTTCCTGTTATCGCCGGCTTGTCGTATTTTCTCCGCAGCGGCTTTAATAAGCTTTATTGCTTGTGCGTCCAGAGGCTGGGCAGGATTGAGCCCGCAGATATTTTCCAAAATCCAATCTAGGCCCTTAGGCAGCAATTCCGCAAATAATTGTTGATCGGGCGGATACAGCTGGCCCTGTTCATCAGGCGCGCGAAAATGCAAGGCCGCGGCTGCACACAACGGCGTCAGGCGAGGCGTGAGCCCGTGCTGCAACTCCAGAAGCAACGGCCCAATGACGCGATCCTCGCGGGCCAATTTGCGCTGAATATCTCGCCCTACACGATGCAATGTATCCCCCAAGGCCTTATTGGCAAAACGCATCAGCAAATCCTCAATATGTGCGCCCAGATTGTGCTCATTGAATTCGTCCGGATATTCCTTAATCAAAGCCTGGGCTGCTTCCCACATCCCGGCGCGGACAGCCGGCCCCACGACAGGATCTTCCACAGCCTGCCATGTTGTTTGCATGGCGGGCTCATACAAATAGCCCAGATAGGCGCAGAGGGCATGCCCAAAATTATGGATAAACAGCTTGCGATCCACATAAGCCTTCATATTTTCTTTCGGCTCCAGCCCTGGCACATTGGGAATGGGATTTTTAAAGCCCCGGGCGTCGCAAATCAGCGTATTGTAAGCTTCGGCATAAACAAGCAGAGGATCGCGGGCGCGTTCCTCGGCGCTCATTATCGGGACCATCTTGCCAATGCTTGTCTCCACAAGCCCCGCCATTTCTTCCAGAGGAAAATCAGGAGGCAAATGTTGCGCCAATCCCTGCCGCATATGAGCCGCAGCCTCCCGCAAATTTTCACAGATAATGATATCCAGTGGCGGCTTGCCCTCCGTATAGCGCAGCTTCAGCCCTGCGGCCAGAAGCGGATAAATCGCCGGCAGTGCCTTGGGCCCCACGGCTGTGCCGCAACAACGGCAATCCGCCAGCGCGCGGGCAACGGACGCCACATCCTGAGCATAAATCCCCCGCACATTTTCAATCCAGATCGTCTGGGGCACACGATCCTTGATTTCAATCCGATAGCGCCGCTTTGTGTTCAGCGCCTCAATAATTTCCGCTGCCACATCGACAAAAATCACTTCAAAGCCCGCCCGCGCAAACAGCTGGCCAATAAACGAACGCCCGATATTGCCGGCGCCAATCTGCACAAATGTCTCCATCCCGCTCCTCGCAACAAAAAAGGACAGCTTTCTTACAAAGCTGCCCTTTTATTAGCGATGGGGGGCTTCTTTTCCTGCCTGCAGCGGGAATTCGGGCCGAAATTCCTGTTGATTTTGCCGGCTCTTTCTACATCTCTATAATATTTATGATTTCCTTCTGTGTCCTTTGTGCTCGGCATTATTAGCCTGCAGGCAGCCTATGCGTAATCCGGCCCCTGTCAAATGTATTGCAATTCTTCCAGCTTGGCGATGACAGCTTTCGCGCATGTTTCCACATCCATTGTTGCCGTGTCCAGAACAACTTCTGGATTGAGCGGCT
>CAZUOJ010000015.1:0-12245 GCA_964622325.1 uncultured Armatimonadia bacterium | reverse complement strand
CATGTTTCCACATCCATTGTTGCCGTGTCCAGAACAACTTCTGGATTGAGCGGCTCCTCATAAGGGATGTCGATGCCGTCCACATCCTGGATTTCGCCCCGGGCGCGGCGCGCGTACAGCCCCTTGGGATCGCGCTGCTGGCAAATCTCCAGCGGGCATTTGACATAAACTTCAACAAAATGCGGGCACATCTCCCGGGCCCGATCGCGGAAGCGTCGCAGCGTCGCCACAGCCGCAATGACAACATTCACGCCGTGCCGTGCCAGCACTTTCGCCATCCACGCCAGCCGTTTTGTGTTTTCGTCGCGCGCCTCTAATGTGAAGCCTAAATTGGGCGACAGATTCTGACGCACTTCATCCGCATCCAGATTCTCCACCGGAAGGCCTCGTTCTCGCAGCATGGCCTCCACGACGCTGGCGATTGTGGATTTGCCGGCGCCGGCAAGCCCTGTAAACCATATTACTGCCCCTTGTTTTTCCATCTGTTGAGTTCTCCTCTCACGATGTGAATAGCCCTACAAACGCTCTGTGATGTTATTTCCCGGCCCAAAGCAGAGCGAATGGACGCGATGGGCATTGTCCTGGGGAGCCCGGCCATAAACGAGATTGCGGAATTGCCTTACAGGAGCGGCTTGCCTTCCATCTCCGGCGGCACGGGCAAGCCCAGCAGCCGCAGCACTGTCGGCGCCACATCCAGAATGTTCAGCCCGCGTAATTCCTGCCCTTCTCGTCCTGGCGCCGGGCTCAGCAAAAACATCCCGTAATAATCATGCACAGAATCATCAGGCCCAATTTCCGTGTCAAAGCTCCACAGAGTGTTATGGCCTATGTCCTGGCCAGCGCGCCAGTGTAAATCATCAAAATACACAATCAAATCTGGCGCATCCACAAGCTCCTTGCAGGCGTACAGCTCCTCTGGCCGCCAGGCTTTTGTGGCCAGCGGCCGCCCCTCATGATCGGGAATCGCTTCCAGCTTACGGATAAGCTCCTCGCGCTCCTGTTCGTATTTTTCGGGCGGGATAATTCCCTGGGGCTCGCGGCCCTGCACATTCATAAACACACGCGCATAATAGCCGCCCCAGCCCCATGCCTTTGTCCGCGTCCAATCCACTAATTCCTCCCGAAAGCGTGTCGGCTCCGTTACAGGCTCTTTCAAAACAAGATAGCCCTCCCGCCTGAGCCATTCATTGAGATTCAACGAGCCCCGCATGGCTTTGCCCCCATGATCCGAAACAACGAGAATAGCGACATCTTCCCCTGCCAGGCTGATAAGCTCTCCTAGCTGACTATCAATATGCTTGTAATAATCCAGCATCGCTGTTTCAAAAGGATTGCCGGGCTCGTATTTGGGATGAGCGGAATCGCAATATTTCCAGAAGCCGTGCCCCAGCCGATCTGGCCCCATATTCACATACATGAAGAAATCCCACGGCTCCTTTTGGAGGAAATGTCGCGCTACGGCAAATTGCTTATCTGTCATTCGATAGATTTCCTGAAGCAGCCATTCCTTGTCTTCAGTGCGAAAATTTTCCACATCGATGATATAGCCGTCCGCCACGCGCTGCACTTCCTCCTTCAGCTCCGCCGGATACACGAAGGCGCTGTCGGTGCTGGGCGTGAGGAAGCACGAGACGCATACGCCGTTGACAGGCTTAATGGGAAATGTCTGCGGAACATTCAGCACGCACACGCGCTTGCCGGCGGCAGAAGCGATTTCCCAGGCCCGGGGCACTTTAATCGCGTTGGCGGTCGCAATCCATTTGCCCTCGTATTCGCCAGTGCGACGATTGCGAAAGCCATAAAAGCCCAGCACGCCGGGATTACGCGACGACATCATTGCCGTCCAGGCCGGCACTGTAATCGGCGGATCTGTGCTGCGCAGCGGCCCATAAACGCCTGTTTCCATCAGCCTATTGATATGAGGCAATTCCTCCCGCCATTGTTGCAGCACATGTTCGGGCGAGGCGCAATCCCAGCCTATTATCATCACACGACGTGTCCGCGGCATAAGCTACTCCACAAAGGGATTTTCAAAACGGCGGATGACTTCCAGCACTTCTGGCCGCATCACTTCCGGCGGCACTGGCGCCCCTTCCTGGATCCCCCGCCGAATGAGCGTGCCCGAAAATTCAATACGGCTTTCGGGCCCATGCGGGCAGTTGCGATTGCTGGCCACGCGCTGGCAGATCTTACAATACCAAAAATCTCCTCTGATCATAATTGGACGAATGCCCAGATCGGGGAAATTGTCAAAAAATTCAATCGCTTCTTCTTCGCCATAATAGGGCGTCTTATCAGGCCGGGATACGCCGGCATGATCCCGCCCGATGATAATGTGTGTGCAGCCATAATTCTTGCGCATAATCGCATGCAAAATGGCTTCCTTGGGCCCTCCGTAGCGCATTTCTGTCGGCAAAATATTCAACAGCACGCGCTCCGCTGGAAAATATTTCTCCACAAGCACTTTGTAAGCTTCTAAGATCACTTCATCCTTAAAATCTCCGGGCTTTTTCTTGCCAATAAGCGGCTGAATGAGCAGCCCATCACACAGCCCCAAAACTGTCTTTTGCAAATCCTCATGGCCGGCATGGGGCACATTGCGGGTCTGAAAAGCCACAACGGTCTTCCAGCCCCGATCGGCAAACACACGGCGCGTCTCCGCGGGAAACAGATTCCATTGCGCATAAGGCCCCCGATCATTATCAATCAGATCAATCGTCCCGCCTACAAGATAATCTCCCCGCGCAAACAATCCCCGCACGCCCGGATGATCCAGCTCTGTCGTGCCAAATACAATCCGCGCCGTTTTTTCCTTATCCCAGGGATAGATCTCCGTGACATGATAGATGGCCAGGGGCTTATCTGCGCCTTCTTGAAACAAAGCTACATCGCCCAGCGGCACTGCATCGCGTTCGGGGACATCCAGCATAATGGGAATTGTCCAGGGCACGCCATTGCTCAGGCGAAATTCCGCCAGAATACTCTCCAGATCCTCCTGGCCAATAAAGCCCTCCAGGGGCGAAAACACGCCTCGAGCAATATTTTGAGCATCTCGCGCTGTATCGTAATCCACAACAAGCCGGGGCAAGGAATAGGCTCGTTTCTGCGCCTCTGCCAGCGCCTCCCCCTCTAACACGCGATTAACTAGCTTCCCGCCGTGCGCCTCAATCATGGCTTCACTCCCAAAATGTCATTTATTATTCTATAAAAAAATAATAAAATTGCACTCCTTTAAGAGTGCCATCCCCAAAAATACATAAATTGTCCTCTTTTGTCAATAAGCTATAAAAGCTATCTTTCGGATAATAATTCAGGAGAATTGTTTTTCAGCGAAAAGCTCTGGGGCTCAAAAAACACATTTTTGGCAAAAAGCTCGCCTCAGGGCTTATTTCTAATTTTCCCCATTCTCTTTGCAATAACTGTAAGTCGTTGCTCCATCATTTCTGAACTGTGAAGAACATCGCTTTACAGGCTTGCAAACTTCTTTGATTTATAGCTGGAGAAAAAAATGAAGCGTAAAAGAGCTTCCGCCAAAGCCTGGAGAAGCTCCTTCCGCTTGTCGATTTCGCCCGTTTTAATTTTAACGCATGAAGCAGACTAAAAAGCAAAATTATTTTTCTGTCCTAAAGCGTAAAATTTATCTGTATTGTAGCTCTAGCCGCAAGAAAACCGCTATCTTCAAAAAGCAGTTTAATTAGCAGGGCCAAATATTTCAATTTCTCTTATCCACATCAGATGGGGGCGGCCCTGGGGGCCCTGGCCCGGCGGCTGCCACAGCCGAAAGCGCTGCCCCGTTACAGGTTCCGAAAGCTTCAGCTCCGTCTGCGGCGCCGGCGACAGCTCATTTGCCTCCTGTAAAGTGCGCCAGGCATTATTATCCCACATTTGCCAGGCAACTGTACGCGATGTCCGCGGGATTCCGGCATCCAGCGACCAATAAATCATTAGCCACTGGACAGCCACAGGCGCCGGAAATTCCAGCTCCACAAAATGCTCCGTCGCCGTTTCTGCGGAGGCCCAGGCTTCCTGTGTCCAATGCAAGCCCTCCGCGCGAATAATCCCATCATTCAGGGGGCCAGGATTGTAGCCGCTAAAATTGCTGTCCACGCGGATCTGCGCTTCCCGCGCCATATTCCCTTTGCGCTGGGGATCTTCCATCAGCGCCACATCATCAAAATAGGCTTTGCCGGCCTTCCCGCGCAAAAGCAAATACACATTCACATTCCGAATGGGCTTGGCCGGCTCCAGATACAATTCGCCCCACTGCCAGTCTGTTGTGCCCGTCTGGAAATTGAATGTATGCCCGTAAGAAGGCGTGCCATCCATGTAATAAATGTCCACATACAGCGAATAGCCGGAATCGGGCAAGCCCTCCACATTTTCAGCGCGTGAGGCGGCCTGCACGAGAATGGGCGCCGGACGCTGCTGCTGGAGCATCACAGTGCAACTGACTTGCGTATTGCGCCGCGTGGGATTATTCAGACACAGGGCTTTTTTGCCGCTGCGCACATTGTCCGTCACAAGCTGAATAGCTTCGCTTTCGGCTGTTGCCCAGGGCTTTATGCCTTCCTCAAAGCCCGGATTGGGAATTAAATTGGCCTGCGGCGGAATATACAGCATCAACAGCTGCGCTTGTGCGGATTCGGCGCCCGCCTGCACACGCCCGACAATCTCCACAGGCCCGGCGGCGGGCGTCGTGTGCGGCTGAAGCGTTACATCCACAATCGTTTCTTTTTGCGCTGGCAGGCGCAACGCCAGGGGCCCTTGGGGCTCCCATCCCCTCGGCAAAGATAATTGCAGCTGCGCTGGAATATCCCGCACATGATTATTCCGCACAAAAACGCGGAGACGGGCCGCTCCTGTCGCTGTATCAAAGCCCTCGCTTTTCAGGCGCAGCTCCAGAGGCGTCAGGACGCGGATTGTATGGCTTGTCTGAAGCGTGGCAGCCTGTCCGGCCGGGCCGATGTGCACAAGCCCTTCCACGGAATATGTGGCGCCAGGCGTCGCGTTCGCAGGAATTGTGACAAGCCCGCCTCCCGCCTCCGGCTTGACAGCGAGCTGAGCGCTGCGCAGCTGCGTGCGGACAGGCCAATCACGCGGCGCGCTCGTTGGCGCCGCAAATTGCAGCTTGATTGTATCTCCTGGCGCCGCGGCCGAGGGCCCCTCTATCGCCGGGCTGGACATATTCAATGCCGCCAGCATCACAGCGCTCAGATGAGAGCGTACTGTCTGCACATCTCGCAGCATTCGGCGGGCGCCATTTTCCGCCCGCGCTTTGTGGATTGCGTCTTCAATCTTGTGGCACATGGCAAGCTGCTGGCTCAATGCGTGCCGAAAAGCGGGCTGTGATAAGGAGGCTGTCTTGGCGTGAAGAGCTATCAGGCTATTTTCCAGACTTGTGATTTGCTTTTCTAAGGGCTCACGCAGGGCTGTGGGGAAAGGCTCGTACCATTCAGTAAAATTGCCGTCAATCACATGCTCGCCATTGTCATCTGTCACAGATAGCGCGGCAATTTTCAGCGTCCCCTGGGCTTTGTTTGTCAAAATCACAAAGAATTCTATAGCACGCCAGGCATGTTCTGAAGAAATATCAAATTCCACATCGCGCCAATCGTATGTCCCCTCAGGCAGCGCAAAATCTTTTCGTTCATAATGCGTGAAGCTGGGCGTGACACGCGCCAGCTGGCAGCGCAATATCGCCCCGCCTTCCCCTGCCGTGAAATTCTCCGCTGCCATTCGCGCGCGAATTTTTAGTGGCTGCGGCATGTTTTGGAACAGCATAATCCATTGTTTCATCCCGAAGCTATTTTTGCCATCTGCCGCAAAGACGACATGTGTTTTGTCTCCGTTCGTTTCGCGCGTATATCCCCTGCCCCAGGGCCGCCAGTGCACAAGCAGCGGCGGCTTGCCGGCATCCACAGTTCGTTGCACACGGCCGCGCTCCAGCGTTTGCTGCGCTTGCTGCAAATGCCACGCGGCCACAGCTTCGGGCGCGCCCAATTGCAGCAACAATACATCCTGAGCCGGGATTGTGAGGCGCCAGGACAGGCTTTGCGGGCGGCTTTGCCGCGTCTTAGCAGTTCTGTCGCTACATGCGATTGTGCGGCCGCTCAGCATCTCTGACACACGCAGACGCGCGGGATTCAGCCCTAAGGCCGCGGCATCCACTGTCAATGTCGTCGCAAGAGGCTGCGCTTGTTCATTCAGCAGCGTGAGCCAGATGAGGTCGCGAGAGCCAAAACGTTCCACATGCACATCGGGCTCCGAGCTGCGGGCGTGTGTCACAGGCTCCCAGCCGGCTAAAGCCAGCGTCTGGCAGAGCGGCTGATATTTACGATGCAAATCCCGATCACGTTCATAATAGCGGGCATGATCCCAATAGCGGCCGCCGGGGCCCAGGCCGCTGGGCGGCCAATCAAAAAAGCCCGGGAAGACGCCATAAGCCAGGCAGCGTTTCATAAACAGCTCTATTTCGGCGCGGCCAATTTTTTGTTCGTAATTGCCCTTCAACAATGTCAAAAAGGGCTTGTGATACAGGCTCGCACGCACAAAATTGAAGCCCGCCCGGGGGATGATGAGGCCTGTCTCCGCGCCCAATATGTCCAGCCAGGGCACGACATAGAAGCTTTCGCTCAATCCTCCGTTCATCATTGTGATTTGCCCTCGCGGCCGCAGCAATTCCGCCGTGGCGCGCGCAAATTCAATAGAAGAAAAGAAATTATGCAAAAAAGCCTGTTTATGCACAGGATCCCATAGCAGGGGCGCATCGGCAGTCTTAAAATGCTCGCGGCAATAATTCAGGCCATGTGTCAGGCCGTCATAATAAAAGCCGTCCAGATTGCCTCCTGTGCGCTCCTTCACGGATTGTGTTGTCTTCAGCGTGCCCTCCAGCAAGAATTTCCCCCATGGCAGCTCCGGATCCAGATTAAATTGCGCGATGAGATGGGAATAAACGCTCCATTTTTCGACAGCCAGCTTGCCATCTGGCTTTCGCGTGCCGACTTGTTCATACAGGCCGGCCTGTCCTGTGATCCGTTCAAAGGCTTTATCTACCGCTTTGACAAGCTCCTCATACGGCGGCAGCGGATCTTTTTCCGGATCATAAGGCGGAGGCAGATTAGCGCCCATGCCCGCATGTGTATAATATATAGTCGACAGCACGCCGATTTTGTCATCATATTCCGGCTCGGGCGCGCCCTCCTGCAGCCCAAACAGAAATTCATTGGCATTATCAATCTCGGATAGACGATTGAACGCCATCCATTGCCCCTGCACAGGCACATAGACTTTAAACATCTCCGGATACAGGGCATAATATCGCTGCAGGGCGCTCCGCATCCCCCATTCGGGATCACAGGCATACAAATCAAATTCAAAGCTGGCTTCATAAGGCGCGCGCGTGAGGCCCGAGAGCGCAAAATCATAAACAATCTCTAAGCGCTGTTGGGAGCTGTCGTAAGCCGTGCGGAAAAGACGCGGCTGATCCATAGGCACAGCTAAGGCGATCCCCACAGGCCCACAAATGGCTGTACAAAAATTGCGATTCGCATAGCCCATTCGTAAAGCCGGCTTATCGCGCCATTCGGGCAAATCCGCATGCGCCCGCAAGGGCTCCACATTTTCATAGACGGCGCCGGCGGCAATCACGCGGGCTGTCTGCATATCATCATGCCAGCGCCAGCCAATGGCCTGTACGGGGAAGCTGAAGCGCAAAAGAAAGCCCCGATCTGGCCCCTCCTCGCCTCTTATCACACAGCGAAAATGCAGGGCGCTGGGAGGGGAGACAGCTTTCCCTTGAGCAAGGGAGGAAGACGCCGGAGCTGTGCGTGTTGTGATTTGCAACAGGCCCGAAGCTCGCGCCTCGGCAAAGCGCAGCTGCAGCCCTTCTGTAATCTGCCCGCCCCTCACAGAAGGCAAAGCTGTTTTTTCCGTATCTGAGGCCCACAAGCTGACAAGGGGACACGGCTGCAGGGAAACAGCCTGGCGGCCTACAGCTATTCTTGTGACGGACAAATCCTCGGCTAATGTCAGGGCCAATTCCCCTGCCCGTAATTCCACGGCCCAGGCACTGTGAGCAAGAATGCCGGATATGCTCATCAGCACAATGAGGAAGAAAAGACGGAGCATATCGATTCTCTCCTTTTTGCCTTCTCTTGCTTCCATGCTTTTCCATTAAAGAATAATTTTTCTTCCTGATAGCGTCCTTAATCTTTTTTAATTCGTGAAGAAAATTCCTCCAAGGATTCTAAGCCTCTGGACAGAAATATTTATATCTAAAATAGTAAGAAACACATATCAGGATTTAGCGCTAATAGCTGAAAAATAGCCAAGAGAGTCCAGATTTCATGGAACGCCAGGGAAGAGGCTTGCGTCCTTAAACATAACGGAACGGATTTTTTGTTCTGTGTAACTAATTTTTGAAATATAAAGCCGGAGGCATAAATGCGTTTACAAGGCTTGGGAAAGCTTATTGTTGGCATTTGTTTATTAGCCTTTTGGGGAGGGGAGACAAGTTTGGGCTGGGCGGCGCCAGCGCCGCAGACAAAGCCCTGGCGGATCGCCGTCGGCGGCACTTTTTGTACGGGCTATCTGGGGCTTTTAGCGCTCCACGGCATGCCCAGAGATCGGCTGGCTGATCAGGATTTGATGAATCCCGAAAAGCTGCGCCAATATGACATTGTGCTGGTGGGCATGCGGGGGATGCTAGGCGAGGCGCTGGCTGGCCCGCTGCTTCAATACATTCGCGAGGGCGGCATAGTTGTGGCGGAGTCAGGATTATTCTCCCTGGCGGCCAGCGTGATTCCGGGCCAGCGCCTGGGCCCGGCGCCCTATCCCAATATCCGTTTTGTGGATGCAGGCACACCGCTGACACAGGGGCTGCCCGAATTAGGCGTCATCCCGTGCTTCAGCGGCAATGGCTTTACGATTGTGCCGGCTCCCGACGCCAATGTGAAAGTGCTGGCTTTTTTTACAGAGGAGCAAACGCCGGATCGCTTCCGCGGACATTTCGTGCGTAATGGCAAAGGCGCTCCGGCGATTATGATGGCAGAAGTCGGCAAGGGCGTGTTGATTTATTCTGCGCCCTCCATTGCGTTTAATTTGTCTCTGCGGGGACAGCATTTTGAGCCCTTCATCTGCAATATCATCCGTTATTTCAGCCGCGGCGAATTGGATGATCGGATGTATACGGGCTCCTTGAGCCGGGATCAGCTTGTCACATTGCCTTCGGCTGAGCCCGAGCCAATAGCGTATCCCAAGCCGGCAGGCGCGCCCGCAGCCCTGCCTGAAGGCTTTGAACAGCTCGCAGAGGCGGAGGAAGCCACAGATTTTGCCGTGCGGGGCAAGCTGCCCCCTTCCGGCACAGCGCATGTATTATTGTCTTATTGGACGCCTGCCTTAAAGAGAGAGCTTATTCTGGACAAGCAAAAGGCGCTATTGCAACGCCAGGAAGGAGAAAAGATTATAAAGATTGCGGAGGGCGCTTTGCCGTCCGGCGCCACGGAGCTGCTGATTATGCGGCGGGCGGGGCTTGTGTCAGTGTGGGCGAATCGGCAGCTTGTGCTGTCAGCGTGCGAGGGGCCCCTGCGGCAGGGCGTGCTCGCTGTCCGGGGCCTGCAAGAGGTGGAATATCAGCCGCTGGATCAGATTTATTTTGCCGATGATTTTATGCGGGAAAGCGAAAGCACAGAAGAATGGCAGCCGCTTTCAGGCCGTTTCCAGATTACAGCGGCTGAAGGCAAGCCCGAAATGGGCGCTAATCCCTTTGATTATGTGGCGACAGCGACGGATAAAGCGATCGCAGTGAATGGCGATTGGTTCTGGCGCGATTATGCCTATGATATTTCTGTGAAGCTCCCCTCCGCTCAGGCCGCTGGCTTGCTGGCATTATATCGCGCGGAGGATGATTATGTGGCGCTGCGCTTGAGCCGCGAGGCGCAGGGGGGCCGTTTGCAATTGCTGCGCCAAACGCCAGCAGGCGCTCAGATTCTGGGGGAAGCGCCTGTGGAAATCAAGCCGCAAGATTGGTATCGGCTGGGCCTGCGCACCTCTGCCGGCTGGCTGATGGCGCTTTTGGACGGCCGGATTGTGTTGCAGGCGCAGCAGCCGGATCTCTTGTATGGCCGCATTGGATTGTTCTGCGAAAAGGGCCAGGCGCGTTTTGATGATATCGAAGTGCGGCCCTGGGCGGCCGCCGGGCTGAATAACGCCCTCACAAATCAATGGATTATTTATTCAGGCGCCTGGAAGCAGGACAAAGAAAGCCTGACGGCCTCGGGCAGCAAGGGCGCCCGGGCCTTTGCTCCCTGGGGAAGATGGGGCGCCGATATTGCGGCACAGGTCCATGTTCGGCTGGGGCAAGCCGCTGCGGCGGGCCTGCATTTTCGTTATGAAAATCCTGAAACATATTATCTGATGGCGCTTGTGCGTGAGGGCGGGCAGATTCGCATGCGCCTGTATCGGCATGGCCAGCCCGGCGCCATCCTGGCCGAAAAAGTCGTCTCCGCCGATCCGCAGCGCTGGCATCGGCTGCAGGCGGAAGTGCGCGGGGGCAGACTCTGGGCGGCGCTGGATGGCCAGCCTGTGCTGGATGTGCTGGATCCCGGGCCGCGGCAGGGCCTTGTGGGCTTGTATGCGCGCGGCGAAAAGCCCGCCTCCTTTAAAGATTTCTTCGCCTATCAGCTGGAGCCGGATGAGCAGCTCGTGGATCCGCCCACGCCCGCTTTTGCAGGCATCATTGATCGTCATACATGGGCTGGCCGGGCTGGCGCCTGGCTGCCCGATCCCGCCCAATTAAATTGTTTTTGGCATCACGGTTATCTGCCGGCGGACCTCAATTTTCAAATCGGCTTTCATCCCCATAAAGAGCCGAAATTGCAGGCGCATATACATCTGGCACGGGATAAGCGGGCGGATAGCGGCTACACGCTACAGGTCACGCGCACATGGGCGGAGCCGCGGGTGGGGCTGCAACTTATGCGGCTGGGCAAGCCGGTCGCGCAAGTGCACAGCGAAGCGCCGCCGCACAAGCCCTTCTCGGTCGGCCTCTTGCGTCGCGGCACGCAGCTCATGATGGAAGTCAATCGCCAGCCCGTCGCGGTGTATCGGGATCCGCAGCCGCTGCCCAATCTCGATTGCCTGGGGCTGGATCAGGGCGGCAGTCTGATTTTTCCGGACGATATCGCGGTCTCCAGCCCGTATGTGCGGGATTATACTTTTGAAACAGCGCCGACGGATTGGTCGGTGCAGCACGGCATCTGGGAAATCAGCAGCCGCTGGTCCTGCACGCCCGGATGGGCCTGGTTTTCGGGCCATAATCGCAGTGGCTATGCCATTATCAGCACGAAGACCGCTTATCAGGGCGATCAGGAGCTGGCGATGTATGTGGCGCCCAAAATGATGCCTGTGGATGAGCGGCGCTTCAGCGAAACCTTTGGGGATGTCTATGTGAGCCTGTGCGCCGATCCTGCCGGCAATAACGGCTATCAGGTGGCTTTTGCGGGCGTCAACAGCTCCTATACGGTGCTGCGGCGGCAGGGACAGATTGTGGCGCAAAGCCCCTATCGGCTGCCCCAGGGCGGCGAACACAATGATTGGCTCAAATTGATTGTCCGCAAACATGGCCCCCTTATCAGTGTCTGGGTCTGGAGCAGCCTCATTTTGGAATATCAGGATACGGAGCCGCTTTCCGCCGGCCATATTGCGATTGGCACCCGGGACAACGGGATTATGATCCCGCGGGTGACGATCTTCGGCCGGCCGCTGCCGTAAGCCGTCAATATACGCAGCGGCTTGCGGGAATGGGCAATGAGGGAATGTTTTATGGGCGCGACGCTGCCGTAAGCTGTCATTTACGCAGCGGCTTGTGTGCCCCCCACGCCTCCTCGGAGTGGCCACGCCAATTTCAGCCACAGCCAGCCCCCTTGCCTGCCGTGCCCCTCATTATTTGCCCGCGTCTTGGCTCCCTCTCTGCTCTCTGGCCGCGCCCCTCACGCCCAGCTCGTCCTGCCGCCGCACAACACAAAACTGGAGGGGAAAAAGAGGATACTGATATTGAGGAGAAGAGCATAGCCCGGAGTGGAGGCGCCATCCCTGATTTCCCTGACTGCAGATATTTTCGCTTCCGCCAAAAAGCAAACAGGGCCGCCGACAGCAAGCGACCCTGTTTGATTTTTAGAAATTCAAGCGGGAAAATTAGAAGTTGACGCCGACCTGCACCATCCAGGTGTTTTCGGGCTCGGTGTCAA
>CAZUOJ010000014.1:0-54927 GCA_964622325.1 uncultured Armatimonadia bacterium | reverse complement strand
AGCTTTCCACTATGCAGATGGTGGCGGAAAATCGTCTGGCGCGCCAGCAACAACGATTCGTCCAGGCGCTGCAGCTTTTAGGCCGCCACATCATATGGCAAGATACGCAAACAGGGCAGCAGTTTTCCGGAGAGGTGACCGCGATCTGGCGTGAGGGCGATGCCATTAGCGTCCTTGTCAACGACAGCGCGGTTCCGCTGGAGGCGATAAAGATTGTGCGCTGATTTTTCAGCCTGAGCGTCCGCTTTTGAGGTCTGCAGCCAGTTAAAATGGCGGCTCTTTTCAGAGGAGGAAAAGATCATGAGTGTACTCCGCGGTTCTCGTCCGGCCCACGCCTGGCCTGGCGTCAGGGGGCAGCGGCGCGCATTTTTTGTGCCTGGGCGTCATTCCCAGGAGGCCACCCCTTCTCCCCCACTCTTATGGAATACTCTCTGGCTAGTGATCCGCCAGCAGATCTTGCATGATGTGATGTTTTTGTGGCGCTATGACCGCCAGCGGCAGCGCCTGAGCCTGGAGGCGGCGGCGCCTCACCCGTGGGAAGAAGAGCAGTGGATTGAGATTGAGGAGGGCACCCATCTGTGTCGCCTGGCGGACGGGGAGTTGCAAATTCTGGCGCATGTGCAATGCATGATGCCAAGCTGTGCGCTGCAAGAGCTTTTGCACCGCGCCGGGATGCAATCCGCCCTCACTGCGACTTTAGTGCCCGATGCTTCCGAAGCTTATCTTGTCACCTGCGGCTTTCGGCAGCCCTGGGAGCTGATTTCGCATCATGCGGACAGCTTCTCTGCCTTTTTGCAATATTTGCGCACCTGCCACACTTTAGGCCAGCCCGCGCCCCGGCCGACCTGGTGGTGCCATCGGCCCGCCCAGTTCAGCCGGCTGTGGGGGCAACTGTATCGTCCGACCGTGTTGCGAACCGTTTACGACCTGATGGAGATCCTGGCGGATGCGGCGGAGCAATGTCGGCAGGCTGGCTTGGGCTGTGTTTTGGGGGCAGAACAGATTCGGCTGCTGGCCCATGCGGCGGTCCATTTAATGAATCAGCTGGAGGCCGTGTATGTGCCGCGCCGGGCCACCTGGGACATGGAGGAGCTGGTGGCGGAAGCGCTGATTATCGTGCGCGGGGCCTATCAGATAGGTACCGGCGAGTGGCGGGGCTGTCTTGCCCAGACGCACCGTGAAGCCCCGCTTCCCCCGCAGAATATGCTGGCGGCGGTGCGACATCAGCTCGTGGAATGGCTTATAAATCTCGTTGCGCAAGAAGATACTGAAATAAGCGTGTAAATTGCTTTCAGGAGGTAAGCGGATGACACGGTCCATGTTAGCGGGATTGTCGGGCACTTTGGCCAATCAGATGTATATTGATGTATTGGCCAACAACATTGCGAATGTGAACACGATTGGCTTTCGGGAGGGGCGGGTAGCTTTCCGGGACATGTATTATCAGACGCTCAGTGGGGGGCGCGGTGGAGGGCAGGTGGGCCTGGGCGGCGCCAATCCGCTGCAAATCGGCAGCGGCGTTTCCATCGGCCAGATCCAAACTATTCATACACAGGGCAGTCTGCGCTACACCGGGGCGCCCCTGGATGCTGCGCTAGAGGGCGAAGGGATGTTTGTGCTCAGCAGCGATGGCAATAGCCGGCTGTATACGCGCGACGGTTCATTTGTGCTGGACGGCACGCAAACGCTCGTGTCGGGCACGAGCGGCCTGTATGTGCTGGGCTGGCAGGCGCAAAACGGCGTCATCAATGATGCGGTGGCGCCCGGGATGCTGACTTTCCCGATAGGCCAGGTGCGGCCCGGGCGTGCCACTTCCCAGGTTCAGATGACCGGCAATCTGGACGCCACCTTGGAGGCCGGCGCGGTGCGCACGGCCACCATTGCGGTGTACGACTCTTTGGGCCTGATGCATCAGGTCACGCTCACTTTTACCAAATCCGCCACGCCCAATGAATGGGCGGTGCGTGCGGAAAGCGAGGGCAGCCAGGCGACCGGGACGATCACTTTTCGTGCCGACAATGGCGGGGTGGCTTCCGGTGGCACGCTGGATTTTCACCTCACGCTATCCAATGGCGCGGCTTCGCCGCTGGATTTTGTGATTGAACTGCAGAATATTACACAGCTGGCGCAGACCGGCACGACCGTGCGCGTGCAGTCGCAAGATGGGACGCCCAGCGCCACTTTGACCGGCATCAGCATTGTGGACGGCGGCGACATTCAGGGGGAATTTTCGGATGGGCATGTGGAGGTGCTGGGCCGACTGGCAGTGGCGAACTTTACGAATGTGGGGGGGCTGCAGCGTCTGGGCAACAATCTGTATCAGGAGGGCGCCAATAGCGGCCAGGTGGACATTGGCGCTGCCGGCACCGGGGGCCGGGGGATGATCCGGGCGCGCCAGCTGGAGCTGTCCAATGTGGATTTGACACGCAGTTTTGTGGAAGTGATGGCGGCCCAGCGGGGCTTTCAAGCCAGCACGCGCGTCATTGCCGCAGCCAATCAATTATTAGAGGAAGTGATGCAACTGAATATGCGTTAGCCGGGGGACAATAGCCTGATCTCACTTTTCAATTGACGGCAGGAAGCGTTAAAACCGCATTCCTGCCGTTTAGTTTGCAGGGGGAGGGGCCGATAAAATCAAGGGCAAAAATTTTTCTCGGCTTGTGTGCTCAGGGTGGCAGGTGGCACACAGCTTGCAAGAGGATGAGTGCCATGATTATCCTCACCCGTCTGAACGGAACCCGCATTTGCATTAATGCCTTTTTGATTGAGCATCTGGAGGAGACGCCAGATACCGTGATTACGCTGACAAACGGGGAGCATTTTATTGTGCGCGAGTCGGTGGAGGAAGTGATGCAGCGTGCGGTGGAGTATTTGGGGTCGCTACGAAAGTTGGGCGCTGATCCCATCACTTTGACGCAACTGGGACGAATTTCCCCGCGGAAGTCATGAGGCGAGGCCTATGGATATAGGAACGCTTTTGGGGCTAGTGGGCGCGTTTGGGGCGCTCGCGATCTCAGTGCTGATGGAGGGGGGGTCGTTGCGGTCGCTGATCAGTCCGCCGGCGCTTGTTATTGTCTTTGGCGGGACTTTTGGCGCCACTTTAGTCAGTGTTCCTTTTAAGGATTTGCTGCGGCTGCCAGGGATGCTCAAATTAGCTTTTTTCCCGCGTGCGGTGGATCATGCGGCGTCGGCCAAGGAGATAGTGCGGCTGGCGGGCATTGCCCGCCGCAATGGATTGTTGCAACTGGAAGCGGAGATGGCGCATTTGAAGGACCCCTTTTTGATTAAGGGGTTGACGCTCGTGATTGACGGGACGGATTCGGCCATATTGCGGGAGACGATGGAGACGGAGATTGCGGCGATGGAGGCGCGGCATAAGGCTGGGGCGCGCATTTTCACGATTATGGGGGGCCTGGCGCCGACGCTGGGCGTCACGGGGACAGTGATGGGGCTGGTGCATATGCTGGCGCAAGTGGAGGATCCCAGTTCGATGGGGCCCGCCATCGCCACGGCTTTCTTAGCCACTTTATATGGCGTCGCCTCGGCGAATCTGATCTTTTTGCCGATTGGAGCCAAGCTAACGGCCCGCAGCGCTGAGGAAGTGCATTTGCGGGAGTTGCTTTTAGAAGGGCTGATGAGTTTGCAGGCGGGGCACAGTCCGCTGATGGTGGAAGAGCGCTTGAAATCGTTTTTGCGGCCGCAGGAGCGGCAATGGAATGTTAAAGGCGGCGTCGGCGCGGCGAGTGGGGAAAGCTCCCGGCAGGAGGCGGCGTAGGCGATGGCTCGCAGCCGGCACAAGGACGATCATCACGAAAATGTGGAGCGCTGGCTGCTCACCTATGCCGATATGATTACGCTTCTAATGGCTTTTTTCATTATGCTATACAGCATGAGTCAGCTGGACTTGAAAAAATTCACGGCCATGCGCGGCTCCGTGCAAGCGGAATTGGGCACGGATAAAGGCCGCTACAAGCCGAAACAAAGTCCGGCGGCAGCGGCTGCGGGCATTTTGCCAGCGGACCTGGGGGGCTTATCGCTGGTGGAGCTGGCCAGCCAGATATCCCGGCAAATTTCGCCGCAAATGAGGCAGCAGGGCGTGAATGTGCGTATGCAGGGGAAGGAAGTGACGGTGCAAATTCCGGCGACAAAGCTGTATTTTGCGCCGGGATCGGCCGAACTCACGAAAGATATGCTTGCCGTGTTGCAGCGGTTGGGGAAAGTGCTGCGGGGACAGCCATATGAAATAATCGTGAAGGGCCACACCTGTGATTTGCCGGTCCGCAATGAGCGTTACACTTCCAACTGGGAATTATCCTCGGATCGGGCGCGCAATGTCGCGCTGTATTTTATCCGGCATGGCGTTGTGCCCGCGGAGCGCTGTTCGTATATGGGATTAGCCGACACCGAGCCGCTGGTGCCGAACCTTGACGAAGCGCATCGGGCGAAAAATCGCCGGGTGGAAATCATACTTCGGCCGGCGTCAGCGGCGCTGTGGGGGGGCGCGGAAACAATGAGCCCGGAGCTCCTGGCGCCGCAGGTGGCGCCAGCTCCCGTCGATCTTACGCCGCATCTGACGCCTGAGGCCACCTCTTCTGTCATTACTCCATCAAAGAGGGAAGGGCAATGAAAGGAACTGCGCGCGCCGGCAAGAAGATGCTCTTAGTGGGGATTGTTCTGGGCGTGATTGTGGGCGTCGCTGGAGCAGGGGCGGCGTTATTTCCGCGGCTGCAGAAACAAAAAGCCGCAGGCAAAGAAGAAGCCGCCAAAATGGCTGATAACAAAGAGCAGGCGTCCCACAAAAAAGAGGGCCTTACGGAAGAGAAAGCGAAGAGCCAGCCCACGGCCTGGGCGATTGTGCCGCTGGGGGAATTTTTAGTGAATGTCAGCGGCAGCTCCGGCTTGCATTATGTGAAGGCGGAAATCGCGCTGAAGATGGCGGGGTTGCCCGAGCCGGAGACGGAGAAAAAATCTGGCCACGGGGGGCATGGCGGCCATAAAAAACAGGACGCGCAGGCAGCCGTGGAGTTGCCCGAAGGGGATCTGGCCATCGCCCGGGATCGCATTGTGACCGTGCTCTCCTCTTCCTCTTTTGCGGAATTGCAAACGGTCATGGGCCGCGAGCGCCTCAAACAGAAAATTGTGCAGAAGCTGAAGGAAGCATTGCCCCAGTATGAATTTGGGGAAGCCCTGTTCACTGCTTTTGTCATGCAATAATGGCCAAGGGGAAAAGAGGAACCAAGATGAGCAAGCCTGCAGAAGAGATTCCGGAACAGCCGCCTGCTGGCGAAGCCAAAGAGACGGAAGCCTCCTTTTTGGCGGCGAGCTGGCAACAGCAATCTGCTGGCCAGAGAAACAATCTGCATGCGCTGTTGAATGTGCCCTTACGCCTGACCGTAGAGCTGGGGCGCGCGGAATTGCCGCTGGCGGAAGTGCTGGCGCTGCAGCCTGGCTCCGTAGTGGAGCTGGATCGCTTTCCGGGCGAGCCGCTGGATTTATACGCCAACGGCCGGCTGATTGCCCGGGGCGAAATTATCGTCTTAAATGACATCTTCGGCTTTCGCATTACGGAATTACCTTTTTCCGTGGCCGAGGGCGAAGCAGGAGGTTAGCAAGATGGAATACTGGGGGAAAAGCCTATCATCCGCTTCCCGTCTGTCGGCGGCTTTTTCTTTTCCCTGGTGGGCGCTGGGCTTAGCGGGCCTATTTGCTTTGCTGCTTGTAGTATGGATGGGGCCCGGGGAGAGCTCCTCTGCCCCGACGACTTTGTCTTCTTCCGCCCGCGTCCTGGAAAATGGAACTGAACCGTCAGCTCCGGCGGCGGATGCGGCGGCGCCTGTCCGCGTGTCGGTGCTGGATGTTGTGGGCAAACTGAGTCTGGCCATTCTCGTGGGTTATGGGGTTGTTTTTATTTTGCGGCGGCTGGGCGCAGGCAAAAAGGGGCTGTGCGAAAAGCCGGCGTTTTATGCGCCGGGGGGCAGAGAGTTGCGGGTGCAGGATTCGCTGACTTTGCCCGGCGAGGAGGGCACCCTGTATCTCGTGGAAGTGCAGGGGCATACACTGTTGATTGGCGCCGCTGCAGAACCGCTATATTTGCTGTGGACAAGCGCTGCGGAGCAGACAAGCGCCCTGCCGCCAGTGAGCGCAACTTCCGCGGCGGCGCCAAACAGTTCCGGGGCGGCGGCGTTCTCCGGCCCGCGAGCTGCGGCCGAAGACAAGCGTCCGCTGGGGAATGTGATGCTGCGCGCGGAAAGGGATTGGGCGCAACAACGGCGGCGTTTAATTAACGCCCTGATGGAATCCGAATCCAGATAGATGATTTCCGCGGCATCTGCCGCGACGGGAGAAGCGCTGCTTCGGGAGAGAGGGCTAACACGATGGCTGGGGGCAGAGAGACGAGATTAGTGGCCGACCGGCGGCTCTGGCTGGGGCTGCTTTTCGTGATGGGGCTATTAAGCCTTATGCCAGCCGCGGCGTGGAGCCAGCCCCAGCCCCTTGGGCGCAGCTTAAGCGCGTGGCTGCCGTCGCCGGATAAGCCCCAGGAGATGGCGGCTGCATTGAAATTGCTGTTAGCGCTGTCCATCCTGTCGCTGGCGCCGGCCCTGCTCATCATGCTCACGAGCTTCACGCGCATCATTATCATTCTCAGTTTTTTGCGCAATGCTCTGGGGACGCAGCAGACGCCGCCCAATGCCGTGTTAATTGGCTTAGCCCTGTTTTTAACTTTTTATATTATGGCGCCGGCGTGGGAGCAGATTAATCGGCAGGCTTTGCAGCCTTACTTGGCGGGGCGCCTCCCCTATACGGAGGCGTTGCAGCGGGGCTGGCAGCCGTTGCGGGATTTTTTGCTCCGGCAAACGCGGGAGCGCGATTTGGGGCTTTTTTTGACCTTATCGCGCAGCCCTCGGCCGGCGCGTCCCGAGGATATTCCGCTGCAAGTGCTTGTCCCTGCTTTTATTATCAGCGAGCTGCGCGCGGGCTTTCAGATTGGCTTCGTGCTGTTCATTCCCTTTGTAGTGCTGGATCTTGTTGTTTCCAGTGTGCTGATGTCCCTGGGGATGATGATGCTGCCTCCTGTGATGATTTCCCTGCCGCTGAAAATACTTTTATTTGTGATGATTGATGGCTGGCATCTGATCACCCGTTCCGTTGTCTTGAGCTTTGCTTAAATTTCGGGAGTGCGCGAACAGAAAGGCCCTCTGTGCAATGAATGATACGGTGATTTTGGAGCTGGCGCGCCAGGCGTTTTGGGCCGCCCTGTTAAGTGGGGGGCCCGTGCTGGGGCTAATTTTGCTCATTGGGGTGGCCGTCAGCCTCCTGCAGGCGGTGACGCAAATACAAGAGGCCACCCTGACCTTCGCGCCGAAATTGCTGGGCGCCGGCCTCCTGATTCTAGTGGGGGGCTACTGGATGTTTGAGCATATCCTCCGGCTGGCCGAACAACTTTTCAGCCAATTGGGGCAATACGCGCATTAGCGACGATGGAGACGCTTTTCTCGCACTTTTTGTTACTTCTGGCCTGCTGCCCGCGTATTTTTGGTTTGATGGCGCTGGCGCCCGGCTTCAGCTTCACGGTCGTGCCGCCCTTAGTGCGGATTATTGTGGCCGCCGCCATCGCCTGTGCGATAACGCCTTTGCTGGGCACGCCGCTTGAGCGTCTCGCCTCCCTTGCGCCGGAAGCGTATGTGCTATTGCTGATAGGGGAATTGTGTTTGGGCGGCCTGCTGGGCTATTTACTGGCCTGCCTCGTGGAAAGCGCCCGGCTGGCGGGCGAATGGATTGATATGCAAATCGGCTTCCGCATTGGCGCTTTTTATGATCCGGCCACAGAAGCTTCTGTGTCGGTGTTGGGCCGCGTCTGGCACTGGCTGGCCATTGTGTTCTTTTTTGCCGTCAATGGCCATCATTTGCTGTTGCAGGGCCTAGTGCGCAGTTATGACATTTGTCCGCTCGGCGCCGCCGTATTCCAGCGGGAACTCATTCCCCTGGCGGTGCAGGCCTTACAGGCGTGTTTTGTGTTAGCCCTGCAAATGGCGGCTCCCGTGATGGCCGCGTTAATTCTGGCCGACCTCACCCTGGGCCTCGTGGGCCGCACGATACCGCAGATGCAATTGATGCTCGTGGGCCTGCCGGGAAAAATTCTGGTCGGCCTCGGGGCGCTGGCACTGTGCCTTCCCCAGATGAACAATTTGCTGTGGCAGATGCTGGAGCAATTCAGTCGCTTTTTCTATGCCGCGCTGCGGCTTGTCAGCCCCTGAAGCGGCGAAGGGAAGCGGGCGCACTGCTTTTTATGGCGAAGAGCGGGCGTCGCGCCAGAGCGCTTGCGCAGAGATACTAACCGATGGCTGAGGACAAGCAATTTGAACCGACGGAAAGACGGCTGCGTCAGGCGCGCCAGCGAGGCCAGGCGCCACGCAGCCGCGAGCTGACTTCAGCGCTCAGCCTGCTACTGGCGCTTTTATTTGCGCCAACGCTCCTGGGCGCGGCGGCGGCGCAATTGTGTCGACAGGCGGCAGCCTGTTTGGAGAATATGCATTCTGTGGAAGCTTCGCCAGAGAGTTTGGGGGTGCTTTTTCGCTCCTGGGGCTTTTCCTGTCTTTCAGCGCTGGCGCCCTTTTTGTTAGTCCTCGTTTGTGCGGCTGTTATACTCACCATAATACAAGCGGGGCCTCTTTTGACCTTATATCCCCTGGCGCCGCGCTGGGAGCGTCTCAATCCCATAATGGCATTGCGACGACTTTTCTCTACCCATGGCCTTGTAGAGACTGCCAAATCCCTCCTTAAGGTACTCCTTGTGGGACTGGTGGCGTGGCTTGTCTGGCGGCGCCATTTGACTGAGATACTCTTATTAAGCGCAATGGAGCCCGCTACGGGCATCGCCTGTGTCACGGGGATGATGCTGGAATTAGGCGTGAAAACAGGCCTGGCGATGGCGGCTTTGGGAGCGGCAGATTATTTATATCAGCGTTTTGAACATACGCGCTCCTTGCGAATGACGCGGCAGGAAATGAAAGAGGAGATGCGGGAGACAGAAGGCGATCCCCTCGTGCGCCGCCAGCTGCGCCAGGCCTGGCGCAGGCTGCTGCGGGACGGCACACACGCCAAGCTGCCGCAGGCGACCGTTGTGATTACTAATCCGGTCCATATTGCCGTTGCGCTCTATTATGGAGCAGAGACGGCGGCGCCTGTAGTGGTGGGGCGGGGGCGGGGAAGGCTGGCTGAACGCATCAAGCAATTAGCCCGGCGCTATGGCATTCCTCTTCGGGAGCAGCCGCCCTTAGCCCGTGCCCTGTACGATGCCTGCCCGCTGGGCGCGCCAATCCCGCCGGCCCTGTATCAGGCTGTCGCTGTAATTTTGGCTGAGCTGTATCGGGAAGCCGCCGCGCGCCGCCAGGCGCGCCGCCAAAAGTTCGCCGCCCCCGGATAATCCTCAAACTTCCCTTTGTCCGGCCCGCCCTTCCGCCAGTTCTTGCCTCAAAAGTATGCGAAAACGCCTGGGGGAAAACTAATGAATTGCCCGGCTAGATCACTCCTGAAATAATACTTCCTGCTTGCCATAAGCTAATGGGGCTGTGGGGCGCGAGAAAGAAAGCTGGATGGCTTTCGGGCAGGCAAAAAAAACCGCTGACAATCCGCCGGGAGCTGTTCCCGAACCTCCCGGGATTATCAGCGGGTGCCTTCAGTAGGGTTGAGCACAATGTGCCGAGATCCCCCTACTGAGAGCGCGGGCTTTACCCTGATCGAGCTGCATTTATATAGTAGCACAAATCGGGCCAAAAGTTCCCGCTGTCTGAGCGATTTTGGCAAATTTTTTTGCTTTTTTCTGCCAGGCCACGCCTGGCGGAGCCTCCGGGGCAAAGGTCTTGTGGCGGGAGCCTTATTCGCCGATTTTGACGAGCTGATAATCGGCGCGCCCCAGCTTCAATTCCTCGCAGCAGCGCACCTGCAGATACGGATCCTTGGCGTGAATGCGCTGGAACAGATGTCCTTTGCCGCTGATTTTCATCTGATCCGGCAATGTCCCGGGGATATATTCCACCGTATTGATTAAATCCAGCGCAGCCTGTTCCACGGCGACAATATCATCCCCGGCGACAGCGCCCACATCCGGGACAATGGGCTGCGTGGACCAGCCCCAGCAATCGCAAAGGGGCGTGATGTTATTCAGCACCGTCACATAATACACGGCGTCTTTGTCAAATTGCTCCAGGCATTTTTTGACGGTCCAGGCCATGCCCATCTGGAAGTGCCGATAGCGGGATTGATCGATTTTAATCCCCTGCACGGGGCAGGCGGAGACGCAATGCATGCAATAGCGGCAATGATGCTCGGAGAGCATAAATTGGCCTTCTTTGTTGAAGCTGATGGCGCCCGTGGGGCAATTGTCGCGGCATTGATAGCAATGCGTGCACAATTCGCCGGCCCATTCAAAGGTGCCTCTCATCAGGGCATGGATAGCGCCGCGCGTGCGCATTGTCACGCAGCCCATGGCGATATTTTTTATTGCGCCACCAAATCCCGAATGGCCATGCCCTTTGCCATGCGAAAGCACCAGTAGGGCGTCCGCATCCACGATATTGCCGCATAGCTCCACATAATCCAAAGTTTCATAGCCGACCGGGACGCGATAAAAATAGCGATCCGCGACGCCGCCGGCGGGCAGCACGGGACAACCCAGCACTTCGTGCGTGTAGCCGCGCTTGTACGCGTCAAAGAAGGCGCTCGTGCCATCCGTGACAAAGGGCCGGCCGCCGCCTTTTTGAATGGCTTCCACGACTGTCCGCACAAAATACGGATGCAGCGTGTAAATGCCGCTGCCGCTGCCCAGATGCATTTTTATCGCCACTGTTTTGCCGGCAAAACGCTTTTCCAGCTGCGCTTTCTCGATCAGGCGCGCAAATTTGTACGGCAAGCTGGCTTCTTCCGCCAGCCGTGGCAAATGCGCGGAAGCAAAAAGCACTCGACGCGACATCCGACTCTCCTCCTGAAAGAATTTCCCTTTCGGCGCCCCCGAGGCTCCTCAAAACTCTGCCGTAAAAATCAGGGCCTGGAATCATCCGCGGCAAACGCGCCCTGTCCTCTGGCGTGAGAAGGGCTTATAGCCCGCTGCCGACAAAGCGCAAAATCAAGAAGCGTTGCCTTTGCCCCTATACTTGAGAACAAAAATAATCTTCGCAGGCCAGGGCGACTTTTCCTGCTCCAGCGGAAAAATACAGAAAGAAGGCGCGTCGGAGGGCCTGTCGCCAAAACTTCAATTGGGACTGAGGGGCTGACGGCAACGGGGCAGAAACACCGTGAATACAGAGCCTTTGCCTACTTCGGAATACACGGCAATTTCTCCGCCATGCTGGCGGACGATGGACTGGCAGCTTGTCAGGCCCAGGCCGCTGCCCCCTTCTTTCGTCGTGAAATAGGGCTCAAAGATGCGCTCCAGCAATTCGGGAGGAATGCCCGGCCCCTCATCTTCTACACGGAGGGCGACATAATCGCCCGGGGGCACCGCCAGACCTGAAGTCCCATTCAAATGCGTATTATACAGGGAAACACGCACAATCCCCCCTGCGGGCATTGCCTGGACGGCATTCAGCACGAGATTGTTGACGACTTGCGCCATCTGGCTGCTGTCCACTTCCACGGGCCATAGATCCGGCGCGACGGCGAATTCCAGTTTTACTTTAGACCCGCTGACGCTCAATTGGGCCATATCCCGGACGAGGGGCGTAAGATTCGTGATTTCTTTTTTGGGCGCGCCGCCCTTGGCAAAAGTGAGCAGCTGCTGGATGAGGCTTTGCGCTCGTTGACAGGCTTCCTGAGCTTTATACAGCATATCCGCCCTCCGGGGATCTCGCTCCGGGAAAACTTGCGCCATCTGCAAACAGTGGCTAATGGCAGTCAGCAGATTGTTAAAATTATGCGCCAGGCCCCCTGCCAGAAGCTCCAGAGAAGTAATTTTTTCCAGATGAATTATTTCTTGCTGGCGGCGCTCCTCATCGGAAACATCGCGCAGGACGAGCACAGCGCCCACGATTTCATTGGCTTTGTTGCGCAACGGATTAATGTGGCATTCTAGCGTGATTTTCAATCCCTCGGGAATTGTTATTTGACCCCGAATTTGGGTGGGCGCAGCCCCGGCGATGGCGGCAGATATTTTGGCGGCGATGCTTTCGCCTGTGCGGCTATCGGCTAAGGGCAAAATATCCGCAACGGGGCGACCCTGGGCTTCGTTTTGGCTCCAGCCCGTGAGCTTCTCGGCCTGGGGATTGAGCAGCTCGATGTGCCCTGTTTTGTCTGTGGCAATAATCCCTTCCTCGACGCTTTGTAAAATCACCGCCAGCTGCTCCCGCTGCCTCGCTAACTTTTGCTCCATCCGCTGCCGCTCCGTAATGTCCACGAAAAAAGCCAGCACCCGGGAAAGATCCAGCTCACTGCCCGGCATCACCACTGCTCGCACCAGCATATACCCCTCTTTGCCATCCAGTCGCTTATAGGGCCCCTCCATTTCGCTTTGCGTTTCGCCAGCCATCAAGCGCGCAAAGAATTGGCGCCAGATTTCAGGGCGCTCATATAAGGCTTCGCGCCGCATCCACTCCGTCAATTCTTCCAGTTGACGGAAGCACAAAATTTGCTTCAGACGCTCATTCACGGCCCGGACTTTTATCCCCTCAATGAGCTCCTGCATTGTCTGGGGCGACTGCTGCAAATAAGGCGCGAAGACCGTCACCCCTTGCTGACGCAGCTTTTCAATTTTCTGTTTCACCAGGCTCACATCTGCTTCTAAAATCCCGATGGGAGCATGTTCAAAAAGCGTACGAAATTGCTTTTCGCTGGCTTCAAGGCGTAGCTGCGCTTGCCGCTTCTCCTCCCGAACAACCCCCAAAGCCAGCTCCTTTACCACCGCGTCGCCCAGCCGGGATAATTCTTCACGCAACAAGAAATCCTGGGCGCCGCGCTTCATCATATCCACGGCCATTTCGACATTTATATTATCCGCCAGGACAATAAAAGGAATATCTCGATTGCCTTCCTGAATAATTTGCAAGGCTTCTGCGGGCCTCAACTGGGGCACAGAATAATCACACAGTACAAGATTCCAATGTTCCTGCGCTAAGGCCGCTTTCAAGGTTTCTTTGTCTCGCACATGCAGGCCGTGCACGGCCATATTGCTCGCCGCGAGCCTGCTCACCAGCGCCTGATATTCTCTTTCGTCATTTGTTATGATAATGACATGCACAGAAATAGCTCCCCACATTGTTCATAGTATTCCTCTCATTCTTTCTTTCATTATAGAAAAGAAGCCAAAACAGAGCTGGGATAGATATTGCGAAGAAAACTGTATGTTTTGGGAGGAAACTAACTTAATTTTACTAGAAAATGACAAAATATTCTACATTTCTTTTTCGAATTTACTCTATTTTTGAAAAAAGGCGAATTTCAGGCTTTGGCGCTTTGTCGTTGCGCCAGCAATTGGCGGATTGTGGAGGCTAATTCCGGGATGGGGGCAGGCTTATCGAACCAGGCATCTATTTTCATCCAGTTCATTACTTCCTGAGGATTGCGCTGGAAATCAAATCCTGTGAGCTCCGTGACACTTGTCAGCAAAATAATTGGGGCGTAGCGGAAGCGGGGATCGCGGCGCAAGGCCCGCGCCAGCCGCGCCCCCGAATCCATCTTTTCCATCATCAAATCCAGCACAAAGGCGTCCGGAATTTCCCGATCAGCAATCTCCAGCGCCTCATCGCTGCGCTCAGCTGTGAGGACATTAAAGCCCAGCGCCGCCAGCCGCAGCCGATGCACTTCCAAAAGATCCGGATCGTCATCCACCAGCAGCACTTTAATCGCTTCCTCGGCGTCAACGGCGCGGGGAGCGCCTGTCGGCAGCCGCACGATGACGCTCGTGCCCTCGCCGACACGACTTTCTATTTGAATTTCCCCCCCATGAGTGCGGACAACGCCATGGGCAAAGGCCAGGCCTAATCCGGCGCCCCGCCGCTCATGCTTTGTCGTCACAAAGGGCTGCATCAATTGCGGCAGAAGCTCCTCCGGGATGCCGCAGCCGTTATCGCGCACGATCAGCTCCAGCCAGCCCTGCTCCGCAGCGGGCCGGGCGATAATCTCAATCTTTCCCTTCCCTTCCGGCATCGCCTCTACACTATTTGTCAACAAATGAACCAGCACTTGCTGCAATAAATCCGGATCTGCGATAAAGGGCGCAATCTGTGCTGCAATGTTCACCGTAATATCAATTTGCGCGCCTTGAAGACGCGGCTGGATTTCTGCCACCGCGCGCTGCACCACCTGCCGCAAATCCGTCTCCTGCCATTGAGGCTGCTTTTGCCGCGCAAAGCCCCGCAGCTCGTTCAATACCTCACGGGCATGCAGCGCCTCGTGAATAATGAGGCTCAAATCCTCCCGCCGGGGATCCTCCGCCGGCATCCTGTCCCGCAACAACTGGGCATAAACAACGACTTGTGACAGCGGGGCGCTGATTTCGTTTGCGATGTCGGCCGCTAATTGCCCCATCGCGGCCAGTTCTTGCGCCCGCGCCGCCTGCTCGCGCGCTTTTTCAATTTGCTCCTTGCTGCGCTCCAGCTTTTCTAAATTCACCTGCAACTGATCAATCAGATAAGGCAGGCACATTTCGGGCTCCGCCAGCCCCTGATAGACCGCAATCGCCTTATCCCGACATGTCGGATAGCCGCAGGCGCCGCAATTGAGCTCATCTTCGGGCGCATATTTTTCTGTTCGGGCTAAAATGTCCCGCAATTCCGTTTCGCTGGGCAATTTCACGGGAACGGGCGGCGTGAGGAAAGCTCGACTCAAATCGACCTCCCGGAGCTGCTGGAGAACCGCTTGCGGCGGCGGGGCTTGCGCTTGTCGACGCCGCACATGGGCTATGACGCGCTCCCGCCGCGCCCAGGGGCTGAGATTATTGGCAAAGGCAGGCCCGCCAATGCAGCCCTCGCAAAACAGCATATCCAAAAAGCGCGCTGAAAAATGCCCTGCTTGCAGCTCGCGCAATACTTCCAAACAGCGATCGGGCCCCTCCACCACAAGAATTGAGGCATCCATAATATCCGCCTGTATCGCGGCTGTTTTCAGCAAGCCGCCGGACAGCGGAAACAGGCCTCCATAATGGGGCCAGGGCCCATCCGCTTCAGCCGGCGCAAGCGATGCGGGCTGTACGCCCGCCTCCTTGAATAGCTGTGACAACTCCAGAAATGTCAGCACAGCCTCCACTTCGCCCGCCACGGCCGCATCCATAATCTCCAGCTTCTTGGCCACACAGGGACCAATAAAAACTACTCGCGCTCCCGGCATGAGGCGTTGTTTTATCGCCCGCGCCAGCGCAATCATCGGAGATACGACTGGCGCCAGATAGGGCGTGAGATCTGGCATATACTTTTCAATATAATTGACCAGCGCCGGGCAGGGCGTAGAAATTAAGGGATGTTCAGGAGGATGCTTGAGGAGTTCAGCGTAGCGCGCTCCCACGAGCTCAGCGCCAAATCCCACTTCCATCACGCGCGCAAAGCCGAGAGCTTTCAACGCCGCAACGATCTGGCCCGCAGCGATATCGTCGTCAAAAGCTGCCGGATACGAAGGCGCCAGAATCGCGGCCACCGGCGCTTCTTCTGACGAGCGCGCTAACATCGCCTGGACCGTGCCCACGGCCGATTGCACTTGCTTGGCGTCCTGGCCGCACACTTTCAGGCAATTGCCGCAGCCAATGCAGCGTTCCGCCAGCACCTGCGCCTGCCCGCTCAATACGCGAATGGCTTTCGCCGGGCAACTGCGCACGCAATTATAACAGCGACGGCATTTCGCTGCGATTGTGGACACAACGCCCCCAACAGGCTGATCTGTCCCTTCCGCTTCCGACACGGCAGATGTCCTCTTTGGCGCAGGCATGCCTCCAAATCCACGGCCTCCTTGAACTTTAGCCCTTTACCATCAGCGGCATAGGGAGGCTATGAAGGCATTTGTGTTTTCTCTTTGTGCGCGCTAATTATCCTCGCTTGCCCCAGATTTTATTATTGGATACTGTGAGCAGCCCCAATTTCCTCTAAAGCAGGCTATCACGAATGCCATCCTCTATTTCTTCGATACGCTCCAGCGTTTTTGTGCGTATTTCTTTGGGCAGCTGCGCTATTTCCTGTTGGATTGTCCGCTCAATAATCGGCTGGCTGGCGGCGCTCGCATGATCAATAAGATATTCCTTCAGCGCCAGCACCGCTCCAGGGGCGCAAAATTCATTGCTCAGATCGCGCGGCGCAATGGAGCCGCTCCAGGATTCGCGTCTGTGGCGTGCATAACAGGCTGTGCATAAATTGGGCACAAAGCCGGATTCGCACATCCGATAAATGAGCGTTTCTAAAGGCCTGGGCCGGCCGATGACAAGCTTGCCTCCCGCCTGCGGATCGCCGTCCGCTGTGTAAACCCCAGGATAGCTGCTGGCGCCTGTCATAACTTCGGATATGCCTGTAGCGTACAATTCTCGCCGCAATTGTGTACTGGCGGGCGTGTTCAGCACAAGGCCGGAAAAAGGCAGCGCCAGGCGAATCACAGCTACAATGAATAAAAATGTCTCATCGCTGATATGGCGCTGCGGCTCCTGGGAAGCCGGCGCGCCTTTGGCGGGAATCATACGCGGCAGGCTCACTATGTGCACGCGCAGGCCATATTCCTTTTGCAAATAGCGCGCGTGGGCCACAAGCGCCACGACATCAAATTCAAATGGCCCTGCCCCCAGCAGCAGCCCCAGCCCCAAATCGCTCCAGCCCGCCCGTGCCGCCTGATCGTGTGCTGTGAGTCGCGCTACATAATCTGCTTTCGGCCCCGGGGGATGTAAAGCCGCATAAGACGGAGGATGATATGTCTCCTGATAGACATGATATGTCCCCACAACGGGATGTTTGAGCTCTTGCAGCTCCTCACACGACAAAGGATCAATGTTGAGATCCACGCGTTGCACGCGGCGTGGCCCCTGCCCGACGCCGCAAATGGCCTCTATCATATCGCGCAGATACGGCAGCCCGCTGCGACTATTGCCTGTCACAATAATGAGACGGCGATGCCCTTCGTCCAGAAGATCCTTGACTTCTTTTTGTATTTCGGCAGGGCTTGCCATTGTTCGCCGTAATAAGGCATTGGAACGGCGCAAAGGACAATACAGACAATCATCCACGCAGCGATTTGTCGGACACACGGGCGCAAATAGCCCAATCCGCCGCCCGTACGCCTGTTGATGAACATGGCGCGCGGCTTGCAAAATCTCCGCCTGCAGCTCAGGAGAGCGCGTTTGGATGAGAATAGCCGCCTGAGCGGGCGATAAGCCTTCCATCGCCCGCGCTTCATACAAAATGTCGCGTATCGCTTCTGGCGCCGCCTCTTGCCCTGCCGCCAAGGCGGCTTCAATCTGCGCTACATCGCAGATTGAAGCCGCCCATTGCTCGAGCTGCGCGCGTGTGATATCGGAAGACGGGCTCACATCCAGCCTCCTGCCCTAACTTCGTTTTCTTTTCATGACGCTGCTTCCTCTTCCCGAGGCTGCACGGCTTTCTTAGAGCGCGGCGTGTAATGCGTATGCAGCAAATGATGCGATCGTTCGCTGAGCGGCTTGCCCAGGAATTTTTCGTACAGGGCTTGAATGGAAGGATTCTCATGGGAACGGCGGATGGGCAGACGGCGATCCGCTTCATAGATGGCTTCGGCCCGCCGCTGCCGAATCTCCGGCGATGTCGGAATGGGCTGCCCGCCGCCTCCCAGGCAGCCTCCGGGACAGGCCATAATCTCAATAAAATGATAATCTGCCTCGCCGGCAGCCACTTTATCCAGCAATTTCGCCGCGTTCGCCAGCCCATGAGCCACAGCCGCCTTTACAGGCAAATCGCCGATTGTGATTGTCGCCTCCCGCACGCCCTCCATTCCGCGCACAGCTGTTATTTCTATTTCTTCCAGTTTCTCCCCTGTCAGCACTTCATATACAGTCCGCAACGCGGCCTCCATCACGCCTCCTGTCACGCCAAAAATCACGGCCGCGCCTGTGGATTCGCCCAGAGGATCATCATAATTGCTCTCTGGCAGGGCTGCAAAGTCAATGCCTTTTTCCTTAATCATTTGCGCTAGCTCGCGTGTTGTGAGCACATAATCCACATCCCGATAGCCCGAAGCACACATTTCTGGCCGCGCCGCTTCAAATTTCTTTGCTGTGCAGGGCATAATGGACACAACACGCATGCGCGCCGGATCTATCCCTGCTTGCTGGGCAAAAAATGTCTTGGCAATGGCGCCAAACATCTGCTGCGGCGATTTGCATGTGGACAGATTGGGCAAAAGCTCCGGATAGAAATGTTCAATAAATTTAATCCAGCCGGGACTGCAGGATGTGAGCTGAGGCAACACGCCGCCGTGTTGAAGGCGTTCAATCAGCTCATGCCCTTCCTCCATAATTGTCAAATCCGCTGTAAAATCCGTATCAAACACGCGATCAAAGCCCAGCTCACGGAGCGCGGATGTCATTTTCCCCGTCACAATTTCGCCGGGAGGCATTCCCAGGGCTTCGCCCAAAGCCACACGCACAGCGGGCGCTGTTTGCACTACTGTAAAAATATTTGGATCCTCGAGCGCCTCCCACACTTCGGCGATGTGCGATTTTTCCGTCAGGGCGCCTGTCGGACAGCGATTGATGCATTGGCCACAATTGACACACAGGGCTTCGCCCAGCGGCGTATCAAAAGGCGCGCCAATGATGCTTTCGTAGCCGCGGCCCTTGATGCGCAGGCCCGACACGCCCTGTATTTCGTCACATGTCTGCAGACAGCGCCGGCACAAAATGCATTTGTCCGGATCGCGGACAACGGCCAGGCTGGAGTCGTCCACGGGATGCCCCGGCGCTGGCGCCCTCACGCGCACTTCACGAATGCCCAGCTCCTCCGCCAGCGATTGCAGCTCGCAATTCTTATTGCGGGCGCAGGATGTGCAGTCCGAAGGATGATCGGAAAGCAGCAGCTCCACTACTGTACGGCGGGCTTTGCGCACTGCTGGCGAATGTGTATGCACAATCATTCCCTCGCGTACGGGAAATGTGCATGAAGGCTGCAATGTGCGCTCGCCTTCTATTTCCACAAGACACACGCGGCAGGCGCCCACAGGCGGCAAATCCGGATGATAGCACAATGTCGGGATCCGGATGCCGGCTCGTTGTGCCGCTTGCAAAACTGTCATTCCTGGCTCAGCGCTAACAGGCTGCCCATTAATCGTTATTGTGAAGCTTGACATGGCTTGAATTTCCTTTCTTTTTCATTCAGGCTTTTGTGAGCTCTGCCCGCGGCCTTACGCCTCGGACAGGCCAATGGCATGCCAAGGCTATTCAATCACTTCAAAATCGCAGTGCAGGCAGCGTGAGGCTTCACGGCAGGCGGCGGCCATGGAATAGCCCAGCTCCACTTCACAGAAGCCCGAGCAGCGATAGGCCTCCGGAATGCGCTGAGGCGGCTCGGCCGGCCGCACTTCTTCGCCTTCTTCCTCTAACGCTTCCATCGCTTCCGCCAGAACTTTTGTCTTGGGCCGCTTTTGCGGCTCGGGCAGAGGCTCGCCTGACAGGAAGCTATGTATAGCCTGGGCGGCTTTGTGCCCATCCGCAATGGCGTCCACGACTGTCATGGGCCCCTCAATGGCATCGCCCGCCGCAAACACATAGGGCAGATTCGTGCGCAATGTCCGTGGCTCCACTTCCAGCTTGCCGTTGCTCGTCGCTACTTCCAGGCCCTCGCGGGCGATCCGTTGTCCCAAAGCAGGAATGACTGTGTCTACTGACAGCGTAAATTCAGCGCCTTCTACAGGCTCAGGCCGCCGGCGCCCGCTGCGATCAAATTCCCCCAGGCGCATCTGCTGGCAGACGAGCCCGGCCACACGCCCATTTTGCACGATAATTTCCTTCGGCGCCGCCAAAAAGCGGAATTGCACGCCCTCCTGATGCGCCTCCTCGATTTCCGCCGGATGGGCCGGCATTTCTTCTTCCGTGCGCCGATAGACGAGATATACTTCTTCCGCTCCCAAACGCAAGGCCGAACGCGCCGAATCAATGGCTGTATCTCCGCCGCCAATCACAGCCACGCGTTTGCCAATTTTTGGCGCCTGTTGCGTTTTCGCTTTCTGTAAAAATTCAATAGCATCGATAACGCCTTCCGCGTCGCTGCCCGGCACTTCCAGAGGCACGCTCTCCCAGCACCCAATCGCCAGCAAAATGGCTTCATAGCCTTCCTGCCGCAGGCTTTCTAGCGTGAAATCCCGTCCCAGCGCCATATTCGTCCGTAATTGCACGCCCAAATTAATCACATTTTCCTGAATTTCGCGCTGCAGCACATCCTGCGGCAGCCGATAATCGGGAATGCCATACATCATCATTCCGCCGGGCAGCGGCTGCTTTTCAAAGACTGTGACATCATAGCCGCGGCGCACGAGATCCACAGCGGCTGTCAGGCCAGCGGGCCCCGCGCCAATGATGGCGACTTTCTGATGCCTTTGCGGCGCAATTGTGGGCTGCCAGGGACGCGTCCGATGATCCGCCGCCGCGCGCTTGAGCAGGCGAATAGAGATTGGATCATCGAGCTGTCCCCGCCGACAATGCTGCTCACAATAAGCTGTGCACACGCGTCCACATACAGAGGGGAAGGGATTGGCTTCGCAAATGACGGCATAGGCTTCATCGAAGCGTCCCTCCGCGATTAAGGACACATACGCCGGCACATCCACGCCGGCGGGGCAGGCATGCTCGCACGGCGCCTTCATTAATTCGCTGCATACGCCTGCCCGACAATGCTTGTCGTATATATGTTCCTCATATTCCTCGCGGAAATAGCGGATTGTGCTCAGGACAGGATTGGGCGCTGTCTGGCCCAGGCCGCAAAGCGATGTGAGCTTAATTTGCTCGCCCAGATCCACCAGCAGCTCAATATCGCCTGGCCGGCCCTCGCCGCGGCAAATACGTTCCAGGATTTCCAGCATCCGCTTCGTCCCCACACGACAGGGCGCACATTTGCCGCATGATTCATCCTGCACAAACTCCAGAAAGAAGCGCGCCAGATCCACCATACATGTTGTATCATCCATCACAATCAAGCCGCCTGAGCCCATAATGGAGCCCAGCGCCTTGAGGCTTTCGTAATCTACAGGCGTGTTCAAAAATTCCTTGGGGATGCAGCCGCCCGAAGGCCCCCCTGTTTGGGCCGCTTTAAATTTCCGTCCATTGCGAATGCCGCCGCCAATTTCGTAAATAATTGTCCCCAGCGGCGTGCCCATCGGCACTTCCACAAGCCCTGTATTGTTCACATGTCCTGCCAGGGCGAACACTTTCGTGCCCTTACTTGTTTCTGTGCCGATGGAAGCGAACCATTCGCCTCCTTTTAAGATAATAGGCGGAATATTGGCGTATGTTTCCACATTGTTGATGAGCGTGGGCTTGTTGTAAAGGCCACGCTGCGCCGGGAAGGGCGGACGGGGACGCGGCTCGCCGCGGCGTCCCTCAATTGACGCCAGCAATGCCGTCTCCTCCCCGCATACAAATGCTCCAGCCCCCATTCGCATCTCAATGTCAAAGCTATGCCCGGAACCGAAAATATTTTCCCCCAGCAAGCCGAGCTGCCGAGCTTGCTCCAGCGCCACGCCCAAACGGGCTATCGCCAGCGGATATTCGGCGCGCACATACACATAGCCCTTTTGCGCGCCGATAGCGTAGCCAGCGATTGTCATCGCCTCGATCACACTGTGCGGATCGCCCTCTAAAACGCTGCGATCCATAAAAGCGCCCGGATCGCCCTCATCGGCATTGCACACGACATATTTGGGCGTTTCCGGCGATTTGGCTGTGAGCTCCCATTTCAGCCCTGTGGGAAAGCCGCCGCCGCCGCGGCCCCGCAGCCCTGACTTTTTGACTTCCTCAATGACTTCTTGCGGCGTCATTTCCGTCAGCGCTTTCGCTAACGCTTCATAGCCGTCGCGGGCGATGTATTCCTCGATATTGCCCGGATCGATTTCGCCGCAATTGCGCAAGACAATTTTCTGCTGGAACGAAAAGAAAGGAATTTCTTCAATGCTCACAGCGGGCTTTTCTTCGGCCGGAGGAATATACATCAGGCGCTCCACAGGCCGCCCCTTGAGCAAATGCTCCTCCACGAGCTCCTCGCAATCCTCGGGCCGTAGCTTCTGATAAAATACGCCCTCTGGATATACAATCGCCACTGGCCCCAGATCGCAGGAGCCCATACAGCCTGTGCGGATGACTTGCACTTCTGCGCTCAGGCCCTTTTCCCGAATTGTCTGCTCTAACACATCGGCTACGGCTTGGGAGCCGGATGATACACAGCCGGCCCCGGCACACACTAACACATGGCAGCGAAAGACAGGCATAAGGGTCCTCCCTTTTGTTTGCTTAGTTTGTCTGGCGAATAAACTTTATGCCGCATTTGCTGTACACTCGATATTTGTGCGGGCAGAAATACTTATCTTCTCTTCGTAAAGCGTTATGTTTGTTGTCATCTTATTATTCATAGCGATTGAGAATGTCGGCGACGCGTGTGGGCTTGACGCGCTCATAAATATCCTCATCAATCATCATTACTGGCGAGAGCCCGCATGCCCCGACGCAACGCACGACATCCACACTATAGCGCATATCCGCGGATGTTTCGCCCACATCACAGCCGCAATGCTTCTTCACGGCCTCCAGGACGCGCTTGCCGCCGCGCACATAACACGCTGTGCCCTGACACACTTTAATGGAATGGCGCCCCCGCGGCTTCGTCGTAAAGAAGCTATAAAAAGTCACAACGCCCTCCACAACCCCCACGGGCAAGCCCAAACGCTCCGCCACATATTCTTGTACAGGCGGTGGCAAATAGCCCAAAGCTTGTTGCACGCCATGCAGCACTTCAATCAAATTATCCGGCGAATTGCCTTTTTGCGCGATGATTTCGTCAATTTTCTGATATGTTTCACAACAAAGCTGCTCTGCTGTGGCCATTCGATCAGCCCTCCGTTCCTGTAGCAATGGCATATTCGGCCACGATCTGGCCATTCACGAGATGCTCGGCAACAATCCGCCGCATGGCTTGCGGCGTCACGCGGCCATATGTGACGGCTGGCATTCCAGGCGCGCGGACTTCCACAATGGGCTCGCGATCGCACAGCCCTTTACAGCCCGTTTGCGAAACTGTAATCTGGCTGAGCCCCCGTGTAGCTAATTCTTCCAGCAGAGCTTTCAACACATCCCGCGCCCCGGCAGCAATCCCGCATGTGCCCATCGCAATAATCACGCGCGCCCCCTGTGGGCTCTCCCGCACGGCCAAGGCCGCCTTGGCCTTCTCGCGCAGAGCCTGCAACTCTTCCCGTGTCTTCATGCTCGGCGCCTCCTTTTGGCTATTTTTCCGCTCTGAATGGGCATGCCCGTGCTTGCCCAGATATGCCTGGAAATATTCTTTCGAAAACGTTAGGCTAACCTTTTAAGAGGAATTTTTTATCTTGCCAGACTGAATTGTGAAAATTTTCACAAGAGCCTGCCCTTATCATTGTAGCGACTGCTCCTCCCCCAAATCGCTTCTTCGGGGATTCACAGTCGCCCATACAAAATAGAATTGTTTACGGATATGAATTACTTAATTTTAATTTAATTTTCTCTTTTTTATTACTCTACTATATTCTGCAACCCTTTTTCGATTCCTTCTTAAATTAAAATTTTTTTCGACGCTCTAATCCTTAATTCTCTATTTATTCTTTCTATTATAATGTCCTTCTTTTCCTGCCTATTTTTGGAATCTTTTTGGGCCAAATTGTTCCAGACATTTTGCTTTTTGATTTGATTTTGCTACGCGCTCGCGCGTGCCTCGGAGCCTATCTTTCGTAAAAAATCATTGATATATTTTTCTAATTGCAATAGCGTCTCTGGATGCTGGAGATTTTGGCTGGCAAAAGCTGCAGGCAAATTCCTCGTATCCAGCACAAATTCCTTTCCCTCCACAATGTGCTGATAAACAATGTGTATTTGGGGCGCCTCCAGAAGCAGCACCAGCAGCGCTCCGCCCATATCCCCCAGAGGCTGCCGATCCATATGTGATAATTGCAGCCAGCCCCACACTTTTGTCCCCTGGCCGGGCGCCGAAGAAATCTCGAGCGCTCCCGCACAGCGTTCGCACGCTTCTTTCAACAGCGCAAGCCCCAAGCCCTGCCGTCGTGTCGGGCGCGTTGTAAAAAAAGGATCTGTCGCTTGACGAAGCGTTTCGGCATCCATTCCCCGCCCGTTGTCTTTCAGGCAGAAGCTGAGGCGATCAGCGGCTTTATCCTCATTAATTGTCAGCTCCAGGCGCGTGGCGCCAGCTTCCAGGGCATTTCGGGCAATGTCCAAAAAATGCAGCGACAATTCACGCATTTTCTTTGTTTCGCAAAGCTTCGGCGAATAGGGCGCCCCATTGTCGAATCGAATATGACGCCTGTGGAGGCGTTATTTCCAAAATTGTCCGGACGCTGCCTATTTCATCCAGCTGATGGGCATCCGAGCTCAACACAAGGGGCCAGCGGCGCAATTCCGGCCACTGCTCATAGGCCTGCGCCCGCGTCAAATGTCTGGACAGCTCCAGCAAATCCACGCGCAGATCGGGCGGAATAAAGCCCAGAACAGGCAACAGCCCATTCATTGTCCGATCAATATGGGCAGCAATGCTCAGCCCTCCATAATCGCGCGTTAGATCCGCTATATTCTCTAAGCTCATATCTGTGGCGGCTAATAAAAGCCGTTCCTCTTCACCGATAACATCGCCCCATTCGTTTAATAAAAGCTGCTTTCCTAGAATCTCGGGGCGATTGCGCTTACGAGGCAAATGCTGGGCGATCAGCGTCTCAAAGCTCTGGAGCGCCTCCCTCTCATCGAACAGCGCGATGATATGCACTCCTTCTTTGCTTTCAATTTCTAATCCTGCCCATACGCGTACGGAAAAAGCAGGCGCGGCCTCCCAAAAAGCCCAGCCATTTTGCCCTGTGGAATGATCCACAATGCCCACGAGCTGGAGCCCCTGTTGTTCAGCTGTCATAAGCACTAAAGGAGGAGTCATTTCTTCGCTGCCGCATGGCGAGAGCGCGGAATGGATATGCAAATCCATCGCCAGCATTAAAGCCATCGCGCTATCTCAGCCCCAGGGCATAAAGCTGTCCCGCCAGAACGAAAGCGGGGCGCGGCGATGTATAAATTGGGATGCCCTCTTCTTCGGCGCGCTCACGCACCTCCTCTTCCGGCGAAAAGCCCGAAGCGATAATCACAGCCGCCAAATCCACAAGCGAAGCGACAGCGACGACATTCACATGGCTTTGAATTGTTATCCATATTTGTCCCGCTTGCCCATGTGCCATTACATAGCTCAGCAAATCACAAACAATAGCGCTCTGGACAAGGCGGCTGGAAGCTTGCGGCGGCTCCACGAACGGCGTCAGTTCCAGGGCCGCCACAATTTGGGCAAGCGGAAGGCCGGACGCAACTTCGTTCATGCCTCGTTCCTCCCTGTTTGCGGCGCGGCAGAGGCGTCAGGACGATAAAATGTCATTATCAACAAAACGCCTTCGCCGGGCGTGCTTTCAATATGCAGCTCATCCGCCTGCTCTTTAATATTGGGCAAGCCCATCCCGGCGCCGAAGCCCAAGCCCCGCGCTTCGCTGGACGCTGTGGACCAGCCGGGCGTCATGGCCAGCTCAATGTTTTCAATCCCCGGGCCCCGATCCTGCAAACGCACCACGACACGATCTGCGTACACATCTAATTCCATCACGCCGGAGACCGCGTGCAAAACAACATTCATTTCGGCTTCGTAGGCCGCGACAGTGGCGCGCTGGACAACTTCTTCCTCCACGCCCGCTTGTTGCAGCAGATTCTTCACTGTCATGGAGGCGCGTCCGCCCAAAAAATAGCCCCGCCCCAATATAGGAAATTCATGATGTGTGAGCGGCTTTTCGTCCATAGAAGGCTATTATTCTTTGCTCCTGTCTTTTGGATTCTGCAGATTTTGCAAACGATAGGGCCGCAGCCCCGCTCCCATCAAAATGCCGCAACATTCATATTTGGATAGCGGCGTCTGATACAGCCCCACGCCCTCTTCCCGAGCCGCCTCAATCATATCCGGCGTGATATCTTTGCCCTGGACAATCACAACAGCGACGAGATGCTTAATCGCGGCCGTGCGGATTGTTTGTTCTGTATTCAAGCCTGTAAGCAAGAGCGAGCCTTCGCGGGCAAACGCCAGTACATCGCTCATCAAATCCGCCGCAAAAGCCCCTGTCAAAGGGGCATGCAGTTCCTCCGCGGGCACAACTGTTTGCGCCTTAATGGCTTCTATCGCGTCCGCTAATGTCACAATTGGGCCCCCTCTTGGCTTGAGAAGTTCGCACAAGCCTAAAAAGGCTTATCTTCTGGCTCGCCTCCTCACGCCTGATTTAGCATTATTAATTTCTACACTATATTTAATTTATCCTTTTTTTGCTACCCATATCTTTTCACGACAGCTATTTTCCTTATCAGTAATAGAGCAGGCAAGCGGCAAATTGTGTCGAATTGATTATGAGATGAAAAACAAGGAGACGATAATCTTTATGCTCGCTCTTTTCAGTGGGGCGCTCAGACTCCCGGCATGGGGGCAGCCAGCCGATGGCTGGCTCAATGCGGCAGATTTTGGCGCTTCTGGCTCCTCCTTTTCAACACAGGCCATCACAAACGCCGGCTCGCCCCAAATTACAGTCCAGGATGTTGGGGATTTTAAAGTCGGGCAAGGCGTCATGATTTCCCGCTGCTATGTGCGCTATGAAAACGCTAGCTTATGGGGCCCCAATGCTGTCTACGAGCGTCATCGTCCTCTTCAGGGCGAGCTGGAATTTCGCGGCTACGATGGCGCCGCCGGCAGCTGGATTGTATACATTGTAGATGTGCCCCCGGGCTCGCCTCCCCAATTTCGCTGGACGGACGATTTAGGGCGCACATGGCATGAGGGCGGGCCTGTGGACGAAGGCTGGCATCCTCTCAGCGGCGGCACTGAAATTCGCTTTCGGCCTTTTTCCTGGCACGAAGGCTATACAGTTGTGTTCAGCGCCCGCGATCAGCTTGTCACGCGAATTGAAAAAATTGAGGGCAATGTGCTCACGTTGCGAGACGCGCCGAATCGCAGCGCTACAGATGCCATTGTGCGTCATTGTGATGACGCGGCCCTCCAGGCAGCTGTGGAGGAGGCGATTAAGCAAAAGCGCTCTCTGTTTATTCCGAAGGGCCATTATCGGCTGGCGCGAGGCATTGTCGTACGCAACGCCAGCGGCTTAATTATTCAAGGCGCCAGCCCGGAGGATGTGCTTTTGGATATCAGCGAAGGCCACGGCACTTGTATTACATTGGCCGGCGGGAAGGAAGTGACGCTGCGCGATTTAAGCCTGCGCGGCCATATGGGCCTGGAGCATGCCGATCAAGCGGGATACATAAATACACGTGGCGGCCGCGGCCTGTGGGGCTTTTATTGCAAAACATCAGGCGCTGTCGCTATTTCTGGCACAGAGCGTGTGCTCGTGGAAAATTGCCATGCGCGGCGAATGAGTCAAGAAGCCTTTGTTTCGGGCGGCCCCAGCCGCATAGCGCCTCCGGGCCGTCCATATTCGCAATCGACAACATATTGGCGCTGTTCGGCGATAGATTGTGCCCGCAATGCCTTCAATGATTGGAATTTAGGGCCTGAAAATACAAGCATTTTGTATTGTCGCATTGTGGATGTGGGCGGCTGCGCCTGGGAGGGCGCCTCGCGCTTTGTGCGCTTTATTGGCAATTATGTCCGCAATGCCGGCACGCTGGCGATGGGCAATTTGGGCCCTGCCAATCGCGATGCCTCCTTCGCCACGCTCGGCGCCGGGCAGCATATCATCGCTGATAATGTGTTTGAAGAAGGCACGCGCTATGCGGGCCGGCGGGGCGGCTGCATGATTGTAACTTCTCATGGCTCCACACAAGTTATCATCCGCAACAATTTGTTTATTAATTTCAATTCGCCCGCTATTGAAGCCCATGGCCGCGCCGATACAACGCATTATCCTTCCGCAAATACGATTATTAGCGGCAACATCATTGATCTTACATGTCAGCAGGATGAGCCTGTGTCGCGATTTGGCATAAGCGTAAGCGCGAATGAAACGATTGTGTCTGACAATCAAATTTATGTGCGTGGCTCCGCTGATCCCCTGACAACAGGCATCCGGCTGCAGGAGCCGGCTGTCAATGTACTTGTGCACAATAACATAATCAGGAATTGCGGCCTTGGCCTGCTCGCGACGCGGGCTTTAGGGCGCGTGGCGAATGTTATAGACGAACGCACTTTTCTTGTGGCGCCGAATAGCGGCGTGCCTGCCGGACGTCCGCCCGGACATGATTATCGCGGCTGGCATGTTGTGTGGCTGGAAGGCGGCCGCGTTGTGGGGCAATCCGTGCTGGAAGGCTGTGATCCGGAAACATGTCGCTTCACGCTGCGCGAACCCCGTTCGTTGAAGCCGGGCGATATGTTTGAAGTGTTTCCCCCTTATGGCGCGAACTGGCATATTAGCGGCAACACGATTACAGGCTGTAAAACGCCTGTTGTGCTGGATGGCTATGGCAGCGAAAGTTCCCTGTTTGTGGGCAACACGATTAGCCGCGGCGAAACGACAGGCGTCAAAGAAGCCCTCGCGCTCAAAGGGCGCTTTGCGTTGTTGAACAATGTGTTTGCCGGCTTTGAAGAGCCGGGCAGCGTGGCATTGCGATTGTATCTGGATCGGCTGGGCCAGCCGCCGCCCAATATCTTTCGCGGCAATATGTTTCTTCAATGTGGCGGCCAGCCTGTCGCAGAAGAGCAGCCCGGCATGTGGGAAGCAGGCCTGGCGCGCGGACGCTGAAATGGCGCTAATCGGCTCTACAAGCTTCGTGTGGCTTGATTTTGCTTGTTTCGCTTAATGAGCAGAAGCCTCCTGCGCGATTTGTTCGGGCGTCAAAGCCACATTGAAGAATTTAATCTCATCAATGATTCCATCCATAAAATGCAGGCCGCCGTAGCTGCCGAGGCGCAAATCGTAGCTGCCAGAATGCAATTCCTCTTCTTTTTCGCTGCGCCCCACAAGCTGGCCATCCCGATAATGGCACACGACTACTTTATTCCCCTGGCGCTCACATGTGACCGCCACATGATAAAAACGGCCTAATTCCCATTGCAGCGCCCCTGTGGCAAAGCTTGTGCCCCATTGATACTTTTCATTGCCCATTTCTAACACAAGCGCGTAATCCGGGGGATAGCCAATCCACCACCAGAAATGCTGCACTGGCATTTCCGGCCCCTTATTCACGATTGTGCGGCCCTTGCCCGACTCGCTCAGCGATTTCAGCTTAATCCAGGCGCAGAGACTGAAATTCTTCAGATTGTGAAACGTCTCATCCACGGGAATAATCGCCTCGGCGCTGCGCCCATCAAATTCCAGCGCGCTGTTAAATTTGCCTGCCGTCCATTTGGCGCCGTGCACTGTCCCCGCAAACGATGGGGGCGGACTGCTGTCCTGAATAATATCGCCACGGCCTTCGTCTAATTTCCAGTAGCCAATCAAGCCTTTCGGCTTGCTGATAGCTTCGGGCAATACATGGGGGCTGCTGGCAAAATACGCCCGGACGCCCTGGAGCGCCAGCATGATTTCCGCGGGCGCGGCGTCGCTCTTTGCCGACAACATGCTTATCCGCCATACGCCCGCCGCAGGCTGCTTCACCTCAAGAAGGCTTTCGGCGCTGCCATTAATTTCTGTTGTCTTTTCAAGAACATTCTGTGGATTGTAAAGCCTCGCTATTGCTTGCGCCTCCGCGTGCCGACAACGCAAGGAGAGCGTAAAATGCTCCACATCCGGCCGCACACGGAAATATAAATCTGTTGGCGTCAGAATATGCACAGGATAGGCCGGGATGGGCTCCGGACGCACCATGTGCGGCTCCGTTTGCCAGCCGCCTTTGTGTTCATCATATTTTCCCCGCCAGGGGACGGGCGCCCAATCCTCCAGGGGGCTTTTATAGGATCGATCGCGCAGCCATTTATCCGCTTCCCGATGCGCCCAGACAGCGGCAGGCCAATAATCATCATGCCAGGCGGGCTTGCCCAAATATGCAAAACGACAGCCCCAATCGCGATAGAGATTGTCGCCGGGCCAATACCAATAGCCCTGTCCTTTCGTGATCAGATTGTACGCATGCGCTGCAAAAAAGCGAGGCTCTGTCGCAGGGAAATACACATCCCAGATGGCGCTTCCCTGGAGCACTTCCGCCCCCCATTCCTTATATGCCCGAATAATCTGGCTCAGCCAATCGGGATCGTAGCCCACTCCATAATATGTATGCTCCGCAAAATTGACTGTAGGAACGCCCGGACGGCCCAATCCGCGTGCGATGCCGCGGCAAAACCAATTGCCTATTTCTGTAACGAACATATCCGTCAAAAAATACGGATTAATCTTTTGGAGTTCAGCGCGGCACCAGGAAGCAATTTCCGCCATCTCATTTTCCAGACGCTTTTCATATTCCCCATACAATTTCTGCCCCTGCAGCCATTCATAGCGTTCTTTGCCTGTTTTAAGCTGGGCAAGCAGCCCTATTTCTTGTTTTTGGGCCTTTAAGAATTCGCCAAAACAATAATCACAAAAACATGTTCCCGAAAGCATGTAATGCCCATAGCGCCAGGCCTGATACATTTCCGGATCGAGGCCAAAGCCGACAATGTAGGGATTATCGCGGGAAAGCTGCGCCACAACGCGCCCCCGGACAAGATATAGCTGTTCCCACATCTGGCGATCCAGCGGACACGGCGCCAGCGGCAGCTTTTCATCAGGCTCAATATACAGCCCGGGACGACAGCCTTCCCAGGCGCGCACTTCCGCAGGCGATCCCCCGAGATTTACAGCCGGCATCACACGCAGACGGACTTTGCGGGCATAATCTGTCCAGCGCTTCACTTTTGTTTTCCATTCCTGCATGCCTTGTGGCGTCAAAAAATCTTCCGGAAGGCTTTCAAAATCAATCATGGCCAGATTAAAGCCGCCTAGCTTCAAATCGCGTAAGAAATGCAAATGCAATGGCGTGCGATCCCATTCCGCATGGGAACGGCCCTCTAATGCCCAGCACGGGACAAGCGGCCGGACACGCGCTGTATTGCGCATCCCCGGGCCGGAATTTACAAGCAAAACGCAAGGCGCTGTCTGTTTGGCCCCGCGGATACGAGCTGTTTTCCCCGGAGCCACAAGCCCTGTGGCCAGCTCGCGGCCCTGGCTATCAAACAGGGCATATAGCGTCTGCGGAAAAACATCCACGCCTGAAATAGCTGTAATCTCACAGGATACAGTCTTATCTCGTCCAGGCATAAGCACAAAATAATTTTCGCCCACAACTGTCATGGGCTTTGCTGGGGCGCTGGGCCCTGGCGGCGCCGGCAAAAGCCAAAAAGGCCGCATCGGCTGGATGTGAGGATTATGAAACAGCACGCCGCGCAGGCGCTCCGTCTCCAGCCATTGCACAGCCGGATGCAGCGGCGGAAAATCATCGGCCACACAGTACGCTGCCATCCCTGTCAAAGCACAGAGCAACAGCCTCCCTTTGAACATGCTTTTGCTCCTTAAGGCAATTTCGTTTTTGCATGCTTACTGTTCTGAGGCGACATTTACAGCCTTCCTTGTGATAAAAGGCTCATTTCACAGCTTCTCTTCGCCGATAATATGGCTTATGTGTATAAGCAAGCCGCCTTTGGGGCGTTGCGCTATTTGATCAGTCCAGCAATTTTAAAGAAATTGCGCATGATTTGCTGGCCATGCAGATACGGCTCCTGCCAGCTTTCCGCATGGAATTGTGCTCCGTAAAGCGGCTTATCTTTATGCTTCATCATTTCAATTTTGCATTCCGGCGATGTGGCCAAAAGCTCGAAGCCGGGCGGCAGCTTTTTCACTTCGCAATAATGCGCTTCCCGCACGCGAATTTTCTTGGGCAAGCCCGCAAAAATGGGATCTCGCTTGACGATTTCCACGACTTGAAAACCTGTTGCTGTATAATATCCGAATACGCGCGGACTATAGCCATAATCTGGCTCATCGCCACACAGCCTCCGCATCGGCTCATCGCGAAGCTGTTTAACTTTTCGCAAATCTTTGTTGAAACAAAATCCGACAAGCTGATGGCCGCCGCAGGCAGCATAGACAGGGATTTGTGTTGTATGCAGGAAATCGTTTATTCCATACAAATCAGGCACGGGCACTTCATGCCAGCCATAGCCAAAGCCGCAAATAAACACAGCCTGCGCGCCCACTTTTTCAACAAATTCAGGCGACATTTCGGAAAAATGCACATTCAATACGGGCGTGCCCGTCAGCTTCTCAAATTTGCGCTTCATGCCTGTTTGCCCATCGCTGCGATCATAATCCTCTATCTTGGCCATACTGACTACAATAATCATTTTTGTCCTCCCTCATAAAATGCTGCTTCTGCCATATATGTTTTTTTCTTTTTACACAAAGGGCTTCCTCTTGCGCCAGATCTTTTTGTGGGGCTTTTTCTCCTGTGCTTACAGATTTCTATTTTTCTACATTTGGGCAAAACAATAAGCGTCTTTTGTGCTTAGCAATGCCCCACTTTTTGTAATAAAAGAAAAATATGTAAGGAAAGCAGGGCATTACAGAGAAATTGAAAAAAGCCGAATGCGAAAAATCTAAACTGCTTTTATGTTCTGCCTTTAATAACGGCGGAGGGCTCGAAACTTGTGTATATATGAAAGCTGCTTCTTTCGCCCTTTGTTTGACAAAGAGCATAGGCCTCGCTGCCCAGCCGTCGGCTTGTCTTCGCGATTTTGCACAAGACTGCTCCCGATTATCCGGGCAAATTACGGGATAGCGATGACAGTATCATGTGGAGCGTGACAGGCTTGTTTTTGTTAGGAATGCTGCCGTGTGCGGCTTTCGAGACTCAAGATCTACACGGCTATCCGCTGCCTGCCGGAGCTGTTCAGCGTTTGGGCACATTGGCGATGCGCTATAGCAGTGTAGGCGGCTTAGCGTATCTTCCCGATGGCCGTGGCATTGTGTTTGCGGGGGGCTATGTGGACATTTGGGATTTGCAGGAAGGCGTACGGCAATCCAGGACGCTTGTGGCTTCTTCTCCTCTTGTCAGCGTGCATGTGCGTTCCGACGGGCAGGCGCTATTGCTGGCCGAATCAGCCGGCTTTGTGCACGAATGGAATTCGCAGACAAAACAAAAATTGCGTTCGTGGGATACAGGCCAGCGCGAATTGCGCACAGCCTGCTATTCTCCCGACGGCCGGCGTGTGCTCACAGCGGCAAATAATCCCCCGGGCGCTAAAGAGTGGGATTTGGCCACGGGACAGGAATTAATTGCCCTCAAAAGCGATTTAGCTCACATGCGCGCAGGCGCGATATATGGCCCGGGAGGAGATACAGCTATTTTAGGAGGCGGCTATACGCATAATCTGGAGCATTGGGATTTGCGTACAGGACAATTATTAAAGAAATGGTGCGCCATATACGAGGCTAAACATATGGCTTTGTCGCCGGACGAAAAATATGTGATCGTGGGCGTGGAGGATCGAGCTGTGGAATGGGCTTTGGATATATATCAAATTTTTCGGCATTACAAGCATTGTCCTGGGGAAGCGGCGCGGATTTATTCTGTAGCTTATTTGGCCCAGACGAATGAAGTGTTGTGCGGCGGGCGCGATGGCACAATTCATCGCTGGAGCCGCCAGACGGGCGAACGCGAATTCAGCTGGCGTCCTCATCAATCTATTGTGGCGCCCATGGCTGTTTCGCCCGATGAACAATGGCTGTTGAGCTTTGGCTCCGGGCTTGTGGCGGAAACAAATATTCGAACAGGGGCGCCGCGTTTGCCCTGGGATCGGCATCTGGGCAGCATTGAAGCCGTAGCCTTTATGCCCGATAATCGGCGCGCTGTCACAGCCTCCAGCGATGAAACTTTGCGGATCTGGGATGTCGGGGGAGGAAAAACATTGCATGTCATTAAAGGAGCTGCGTTAGGGGCTTATGCCGTCGCTGTGTCTGAAGAGGGGAGATATGTTGCTGCTGGCTGTAAAGATGGCAAATTGCGTGTGTTTGAAGCTGCGTCAGGCCAGCTCCTACGCGAATTGGCAGGCCATTTGGGCTATATTCGAGCTGTGGCTTTTGACAAAAATGGACGCATATATAGCAGTGCAGATGATGGCACAATTCGGATATGGGAACACGGCACGCCAGAAGCTGTTATTGTGTTGCGGGGACATCGGGGCGGCGTACTGGGGCTGGATGTTTCGCCCGAGGGCAAAATATTAGTGAGCGGCGGCCGCGATGGCACCTGGCGGCTGTGGGATGTAGCCACAGGCAAGCCTTTACAGGAATGTAAGGGCCATGCGGGCTATGTGACAGCCGTGTGTTTTGCGCCCGATGCTCGTTTTATTTTTACAGGCGGGCGCGATGGACATCTGAAGAAATGGGAGACGCAAACGGGCCAGGCTGTGTGGGATGTTTCACAGGGCGCGTGGATCAACGCGCTAGCTTGTTCGCCAGATGGGGAGCGTATTTGTGTCGGCAGTGCCGAGGGGCGCATTTGCGTTTACGATGCTCGAACAGGGGCGGCAAAAATTTCGTTTTCGCACGGATCCCCTGTGCTCTCGCTCGCTGTAAGTCCGAACAGCCAATGGCTGTTGAGCGGAGCACAGGATACAACGGCCTTGCTATGGCGGCTGCAGCCGTAAAGGAGAAAAAGACAATGAATAATGGAATGGGGCTTGCGTTTGTGCTTATTTTTCTGCTCCTGTGGCCTGTGCTCTTTGTGGGGCCACAGGAGCCGCAAGAAACATTCGGCTGCGAAGCCAATCCTACGGGCGATCCCATCGGAGGCGGGCTTGGCTATCGGGATATCAAGACCACAGGGGATTTCATTGTGCGAACACTGCCGGAGCTTTTGGAGGCGCTCAAGCAAGCGAAAGCCGGCCAGACGATCTTTATCCCCGATGGCGTGGAAATTGATATGACAGGCCAGAACAATTTAGCCTTGCCTGCTGGCGTGACATTGGCAGGAACGCGGGGGCTTAATGGCTCTTTGGGCGCACGCCTGTTCACGACACAGCGCCATACAAGCCCGCTATTTCGCACTACAGGGGACAATACACGCATTACAGGGCTGCGGATAGAGGGGCCTTATGCCGGCGCAGATCTTGTGCCTTTTTTTGCTCAGGGCCTCAGCATTGCCCATCATAATTGTCATGTGGACAATTGTGAAATTTACAACTGGAATTGTGTGGGCATCAGCGCGGGCGGAGGAGGCGATGTGTTCATTCATCATAATTATATTCATCATTGTCAGCTTTCGGGCTACGGCTACGGCGTGTCGACAAGCGGCTGCAATTGCTTCATCATCGCCAATAAATTTGATTGGTGCCGCCATGACATCGCCTCCAGCGGCGCGCCGGGCAGCAGCTATGAGGCGGCCTGGAATTGGATTGGCGAAAACGCTACGAGCCATCGTTTTGACATGCATGGCGGACGCGATCGCGGCGATGGGACGGATATTGCCGGCGACTGGCTGCATATCCATCACAATACATTCTTGGATGCCAAAAGGCGAGCTATTGTCATTCGAGGCGTGCCCAGCCAGGGCGCCGAAATTCATCATAACTGGTTCGCCCAGGCCAGCGTTAAGGACGCCGTCAGCTCGGGCGGCAACACGAAAATCTATCGCAATGCCTGCGGGCCAGAAAAAAAAGTGGAGGATTAACACATGCGCAGCCTGATGCTCCTGTTGCTGGGCGGGCTTATATTCATCCCTGTTCTGGCTGTGTACAGTCAGCAGCCGCCTGAAGAGGCGTTGCCGCCGGGGGCGCTGCAACGGCTGGGCAGCTTGCGGCTGCGTTATGATTATCTCAATGATGCCCAATATCTGCCTGATGGGCGTGTATTGGCGTTGACAGGACGCACGCTTGATATTCTGGATATGACGACAGGCTTGCGGCAGGAGCAACGCACTTTGCCGCTGGCGGCTGTCTCGTTAGCAGTATCCGCCGAGGGCCAGCGGCTGCTGCTTGCAGGCAGCAATGGAGATGTATGTTTATATGATATCGCTTCGGGGACAGAAATCCGGCGCTGGCCAACACAGCAGGCGAGCCTGCGGCGGGCGCTTTTTGCGCCGGAGGGCAAACGCGTCTTGACAATCGGGCGATTGCCGCCGACGCTCAAAGAATGGGATTTGGAGACGGGGCGTGAGCTCATTGCTATTACAGGCCGTCTCAAATATTATGATGCGGCGGCGTATATTGGGGACGGGCGGCGAGCGATCGCCGGGGGCGGATATTATGGCCTGGAAGTGTGGGATTTGCAGACAGGCGCTTTGCTGCAAACGCTTAAAAGCGATTATTGTGCTTATGATATAATAGCCTCTTCTGATGGCAAGCGCGTGCTCATCGGGGAGCGGACGCGCGCCTCTGAATGGGATATGGAGAGATTTCAGCTTTTAAAGGAATTCCGTGGCCATCCCGGCGGCGCTGTCACAGGCCAGGCGTATGGCGCTCATCCCGATGAGATTTTTACAGGCTCCCGCGATGGCTCTCTTCGCCGTTGGAATCGGCTTGAGGCGAAAGTCCTGCTGCGCTGGACGCCTCATGCGGCTTATGCTCGGATGCTCCGGCTTTCGCCGGATGGCCGCTGGCTGCTTTCTTACAGCCCAGGCTATTATCTTGTTGAGTCGGATATTGCCACAGGAAAGCCGCGCTTGCCCTTCGAGCGCCATCAGGCTTCTGTAGAGGCTGTGGCGTGGACGCCAGACGGCAAAATCATGAGCGGCTCGCTGGACGGCACAGCCCGGCTGTGGGATCCCATCAGCGGGCGTTGCCTGGCCACGATGTCCGCGGGCCTGGGCGCCTCGTGTGTTGCGACAAGCCCAAAGGGACAGCGCCTTTGTGTGGGCGACAAGGATAGCCTCATTCGCGAATACGATGTCACAGGAAAATTGCTACGGGAGCTCAAAGGCCATTTTGGCTATGTGCGGGCGCTTGCGTATTTGCCAGATGGACGGCTGGCCAGCAGCGCTGATGATGGCACAATTCGGCTATGGGGCGCAGGCACGGAGCCCGAGGCGATCTGGACAGGCCATCGCGGCGGCGTGCTTTCGTTGGCATTGCCTGATGACAAGCATCTGGCGTCCGCCGGGCGAGATGGCACTGTGCGCGTCTGGGAAATCGCCTCCGGAAAGCTGCTGTGGAGCCGTGTCGAGCATCGCGGCTATGTCACATGTTTGGCGAGGGGCAAAGATGGGGAATTTTACAGCGCAGGACGGGATGGACGCATTTTGCGCTGGCATAGCGTTTTGGGCCTGCAGCCCGGAGAAATGAGCGCGGGCGCCTGGATCAAGGCGTTGACGGTGGCAGAGCGGCCCGAAGGGACAGGGATTTTTGTTGGCACAGAGGCGCCGGATATTTTCGCCGGGCAGGCGGGGCAAAAGCTCTCGCCCCTGTATCGAGGACACAAGGGCGCAATCAATGCGCTGGCTGTCTCGCCGGACGGCGTGAAGCTTGTCAGTGCCTCTGCGGACGGCACGCTGCTTGTCTGGCCGGCGCCTATGTCACAATAAAACATGTTTGCGCCTGGATTGCTGGGCGGCCACAGGCTGCGCAGGCGACTCCATGGCTCTTCAGCGACATCGCTGCTCCTGCGGGACTTCCTCAATTTTGGCTTTGTGGAGAGGAGGACAGAAGCAGGGGGCTGGGGGGCGGCGCTAGCTGTATTTGTGGGGGCGCCTTACAAGCCTCAGAGCTTGTCCTGCTGCTTATTTTGCGGCGGGGAGAAGCGTGGCGGGGGCGGAGGCATGGGGACAAATTCATTCGGCCGCTGGCGTTCCCACCAATAACTCCTTTGCGGCAACATCGCAAAATCAGTCCCAAAGCAATGATTGAGCACAAGGCGAAACGAATTTACGGGCGTAATACTTTTCCATAAGAGGCTTTGCCCGCCGCCGGGCAAATAATAGGCATTTAAAATGGGGAATAAATCCTCCCATTGACGCGCGCCCGTAGTCCATAATTCCGCACGCGCGCCGTGATCTCCCTGAATAATAATGACAGGGGGCTGCGGGGCGTGCGCTAATATCGCCTCCACTACTTTCAAGATTTGGGCCGAAATGAATGTGGCCTGAGCCGCGTAGCTTTCTCTGAATATCTGCTGAAATTCCTCTTTCGTGCGATGAGCGGCCAGACGTTGCGTGACCTGGCGGCTTATATCCTCGCCCTGGGAATCAAATATAAACGGAGAATGGGGCGCAACGATGTGTGCGAACACAAATTTGGGGGCGTTGCTTTGCACGGCCCTGGCCACTTGCGGGAGCTGTTGGAGCGCGAAAAGCGTGTTCAGACGGCAATAATGCATCGCCACAGGCCCGCGCTGCAGCGCTGGAGTATATGGCTTCAGCCAGAATTTTTCTAAAAATGCACATTCAAAAGGGGACAGGGCCAGCGGGGGAGCTAAACGAACATCCGCAGAGAAAAAGTCCATCGTCTCCCATTCCGTCGTGGCAAAGGCCACACAGATATATCCCTGGGCGTGCAAAAAGGCACACAAACGATTGTGTCGGAGCAATATGCTTAACGGCTGGGCGCCGAGCTCCTGGACATAGCACATATTCAGGGCGCTGGCCAAGCAACAGTCAGTAACAGGATAATTGGCATAGCTTTGCGCTGCTATATAGAATCCCCGCTGCTGCAGCTGTCGCAGAAAAGCAGCGTTGTCCAGCTTAAAGCGTTTTTTCAATACATCGCTGCGAGTGTATGAATCCAAAATAATGTAATAGATATCGGGGCGATAGCCCAAAGGCAGTTGAGCTGGCGGCAGAGCTGGCTGCGTCTTCAAAAACGCTGCCGTGTGCCCCGCCAGGCTGATTTGATAAACGCCAATACGCAATAAGGTCAGCAAAAGGAGAGCGAGCGCGCTGATAAAGGCTGTCGCTGTTAATGTCCGAAGATAGGAGGCGCGCAGGCGAGCGATTCCCAGCAAAACGAGCAGGAGCAGGATAAAATAAGGCGGCGACAAGACGCGATAGCGGCACGAAAGCACAGCCCGGATATAATCCAGGGAAATGAACCAGATAATGATAAAAGAAAGGGCTAACATCCGCCGGGGAAAATCTTTCGCCCGCCAGCGCAATATCCCCTCGGCCGCCAGCAGGAGGCCCAGCAAAATCGCCGCTGGCCGCACGAGCCGCCACAACGGCACTGTCTGCTGGCATTCCGCATATAAAAATAAGACTGGCCACAGCCCCCACAGCAAGGGATGAAGCCAGGCTCTGGCGTTGTTTTGCCGAGATGATTCGGAGCGAAGAGGAAGCATGATTTTGCGGCCTTAAGCGAAATCGGAGCGGCGGCCCGTTTCAGGGTGTGGCTGGCTCCAGGCGGGAAAACTCCAGCGCCATTCCCGACGGCGTGGCCGATAAATCATAACAAAGATCAGCTAATTTTTCGTAAGAGGCGCCGAAGCAATGCCGAAAAACAATCCGAAAAGAGTTCACTGGCGTGATGCTTTCCCATAAGAGTTTTTCTCCGCCGTCCGGCAAATAATAGGCATTCAAAATGGGAAACAGATCGGGCCAGGCGCGCTGTTGAGAGCATTTATATTCCGCGCGGGCGCCGTGATCTCCTTGCACAATAATCACCGGCGGCTGGGGCGAATGAGCTAAAATCTCATCAATGACTTTCAACATCTGTCGGGAAATAAATTGCACTTGCGCCGCATAAGCCCGGGCAAACAAGGGCAGCGCAGATTCGGCTTCGGCGTATTGGCGGCTGACATCTTCGCCCTGGGGCCCAAAGACAAACGGCGGATGAGGCGGCATTAAATGAGCAAAGATAAACAGAGGCCGCTGATCCGGCACCAGCTCCCGCACGCGCGGCAGATATTTTAAAGTAAACAAAGTGGATTTGCGCACGGCCGCGCTCGTGGGATCGATGCGGATGCGAAAGCCATAATTCAACAGCCCGACTTCAAAAGGCGTCAGACTCGCCCGCGAGGGGCTGAGACGATAATCCGCCGGGAAAAAACTTATCGCTTCCCAGCTTGTCGGGAAGGAAACAATCGCATAGCCCTGCGCTTGCAGAAAGTCACACACACGATTTTGACTCAAAAGCGACGCAATATGCCGCACACTGCCTTTGTGGATATAATCCATTTCCAGCGCGCTGGGAATGGAATATTTGGTCCAGGCATAATTGGCAAAGCTTTGGGAGGCCACATAGAAGCCGCGGCGCTTGAGGGCGGAAAGGAAAGCCGAATTGTCCACGCCATATTGTTGCCGCAGGATATCGCTGCGGGTATAGGAGTCCAAAATGAGATAATAAATATCCGGGCGATAGCCCAGGGGCAAGGCAGACGGAGCAGAGGCGAGGGCAGACGGGCGGCGGCCGTCTGCGGGCTTCAGCGTAAGATGATAGGAGAAAATGCGGAGCAAAGTCAGCAATACTAGCGCCAGAGCCGCCACATTCGCCCCCTGAGTGAGGGCCTGCACGGAGCCCCGCAGGCGCTTCCAGCCCCACAGCCCCAACACCAATAAAACGAAATACACGGGAAGGAGCAGCCAGTTGCGCCAGAGCGTGAACGAACGCACATAACCATACGAATGAAACCATATAATCAAGAAGGACAACAGAAGCGCCCAGTGCGGGAAATGGCGGACGCGCAAACGCAGCGCCAGCAACAGCAACAAAATAATGCTTACGGACACGGCCGCCGGGCGCAAGATATGCGTCCAGGGCACGCTCTCCATACTTTCCGCATACAAAAATAAAATGGGCCACAGCGCCAGCAGCAGCGGATGCAGCCAGGCAGAGGAGAGCGTGATAGGGGGAAAAGCGCGCCCAGTTTTCATTTCAGATCCCCCTGTTGTTGTAATTGGGAAATGGGCTGAGCCAGTTCCGCCGGGGGCGGCTGGACGCGCGTAAAGACAAAACGCAGGCCGCTGGGCGAAATATGCCGCAGATAGCAATATTCCGGCAAAAGCGGGAAGGAGGTTCCGAAATAATAATTAAATATCAGGCGAAAGATATTCACGGGCGTGATGTTTTCCTTCACGAGATGGGCCGCGCCGCCGGGGAGATAAAAAGCGCAAAGGATGGGAAACATGTCCTCCCAGTCTGCCGCTGTCGCCTCAGTAGTTTTCTTTATCAGCCAGATTTCCCGGGCGCCATGATCGCCTTGCACAATAATAATGGGCGGGCGCGGAGAAGAGGCCAGAATTTCGTCAATAATCTGCAGCAAGCGCTTCGAGATAAAGGCAATTTGATTGCGATAGCCGACGACAAATTGCGCGGGAGAATGAGGATCGGGCGGGCCGGCGGATGTCGCCGTTAAATCTTCCCCGTGGGGCCCCCAGATATAGGGATAATGCGGGGGCCATAGATGGGCAAAAACAAATTTGGGCCGTTTATCCGCCACGAGGGCTGTGACACGTCCTAAATGTGCGAGAGTGTATAAAGTACTTGCGCGGATGTTCTGATATTGCAATGTCGTTTTCTTTATTTTTGTGGCCCTGACTATTTTGCTGCGCAAAAAAGTTACAGCATTCCAGAAACTCATCTGCAACAAAACACTTTCAAAAGCCGTTATCTTGAGCCGGGGGCTGAAATGATAATCCGCCGGCAAAAAATCGATGGCGGTCCAAAAGCTGGGGAAAACAACACTGACATAGCCCCGCGCTTTTAAAAAACGCTGCACATAATTACGGCTGAGCAGGGGAGCGAGGGGCCATATTCCGGAACGATGGATGTAATCCATATTCAACGCGCTGGCTATCGAATAACGCGTAAAAGAATAATTGGCAAAGCTTTGTCTCGCGATTTTGAAGCCCCGTTTGCGCAGCTCCGCAATAAAGTCCGTATTATCTATGCGCCACTTTTTTTGTAAAATATCGCTGCGGGTATAAGAATCCACAATGATGTAATAAATGTCGGGACAATAGCCCAGCCGCAAGGAGGCGGCTTGGGCGGGAGGAACAGCTTCCTCGAGGGCTGGCGCCACTTCGTGCCCTCGCTCACAAAGCCCCATAAGCTGATAGGCGCCTATCCGCCCGCCCGTAACAAGGCACAGGGAAAAAGCAAAAATATTGGCGCTGCGTGTAACAAGCTCCCAGTTTACACTTCTGCGCGTCAGCTGCCAGATTGCGCCCAAAAATAAGCCCAATAACACACTGTATGCCGTCAGCAGATAGCGTTGTCTTAAGGGGAGGGCGGCCTGGAAATAGCCAAAGGAATAAAACCACAAAATCAGGCCCGATAGCATAATTAAGCGCGGGGCGCGGGCGGCAGGAGAAACGCCCAGGCTGAGCGCCCCCAGAAGCAGCACCGTGACAGCTAAAGAGAGAGCCGCCGGGCGCAAGATATGCGTCCAGGGCACGCTCTCCATACTTTCCGCGTACAAAAATAAGATGGGCCACAGCGCCAGCAGCAGCGGATGCAGCCAGGGCTGGGCGAAATTGAGCTTATGCGTTTTTTTAGCGCTTTCTGCCGGCATTGCTTTCAGTTCTTGTTGCCAGGGGAGCTGCGATATGACGCTGAACGCGTCCTTTGGATCGCGGCTGAGCCGCCAGGCGAAGGGGCGTGGGCAGGCGCACAATTTTATCCTTGTCTATAAAAAAGCACATCTCGGGCAGATATGCCCCCTTCGCGCCCAAACAATGTTTGAACACAACCCGGAAGGAATTGACCGGCGTAATATGCGGCCACAGATGTTTTGCGCCGCCGCCAGGAATAAAATAGGCATTTAAGATAGGATAAACATCCTCCCAGCGCGCAATTTCCCCCTGAGAAGCCATATATAATTCGCGGCTGCCATGATCGCCCTGCACAATAATCACAGGCGGATGCGGCGAATGCGTGAAAATGTCATCAATGGCTTTTATAAGGCGGCGGGAAAGAAATTTGATGGCGGCGGGATATCCCGCGCGAAAAGTCGGCTCCGCGGGCCATTGGGGCACATATCTGCCCTGCTCATCAAAGACAAACGGCGGATGAGGGCTCCAGATATGTGCGAATACAAATCGTGGGCGGCGAGGAGCAGAGGGAGACAGGACCCGATGGCGCGATAAATTTTCTAATACATATACTGTTTCCAGATAAATTTTCGCCGTATAACAGGGCAGTCGGCTTTCCAGCCCCGCCAACGCCGCAAATGAAACCCCGCCGAAAAATAAGCTCAGGCTAAGCAATTTTGTTTCAAAGGCTGACAGCGTCGGGGGCCCCCATTTTTTATCTGCGGGGAAAGCCTCCAGCAACTCCCAATACGAGGAAAAAGTCACAATTTCATAGCCACAGGCTTTCAGCCAGCGCGCCACGCGATTTTCCGCCAGCCACAGGCGCGGCGAAAGCGGCTGCCCCGAGGGGACATAGCCCATGTTAAGCGCACTGCTCAGCGAATAATCCGTATGCGAATAATTGGCATAGCTTTGCGTCGCGATATAGAAGCCGCGCTGGCGCAGCGCGTGCAAAAAATCCGTATTGTCCAGTCCATATCGCTGGCGCAGCACATCGCTGCGCGCGTAGGAGTCCAGCACAATGTAATAAATATCCGGCCAATAGCCGAGCGCAGGGAAAAGAGAAGGCATATCCGCGGATTTTTCCGCTTCTGTTTCCCTTGACGCGGCCTGCACTAATGTTCGGATCTGAGCGGCGCCCCCCATTAATAAAGCAGACACTATTAAAAAAAGCGCCATGACATTGGCAGCTTTCGTCCATAGGAAAACATTTACGGCTGAGCGGGCTAAAGCCCACAGGCCAATCCCCAGCAGCCCGACAAAGAGCGGACATAAAATCAAATGATGCCAGCCAAAACGGCTGCCAGCAATGTAGCCATAAGAGAAAAATCCCAGGCAAAGCAGCGAGACAATGAGCGCGCCGCGCGCAAAATCACGCGCTTTTAGGCGCACTATTCCGAGCAGACAACACATGAGGGCGAGACTAAAAGCCGCCGGCCGGAGCATATGCCCCACCGGCACTGTAGCCTGACAGTGCGAATAAAGAAACAGGCTGGGCCACACGGCAAAAAGCAAGGGATGCAGCCAGGCCCAGGACAAAGCGGGCTTGCTTTTCTGGCGAATTATTTCAGCCATCGTTTATTTCTTTTCCAGCAAATACAGTATGCGTTCGGAGTCGGCGAGGCGCTCACGGCGTATAAGGGCAAAGACGCGGCTAAATTCGTGTTCAAAAGCTTCTTGTGTATAATCCGCAAAGATATCCTCACGCAAGCGCAACATCTTTTGGACTTGCGAATCGCTTTTAGGGACGAATTCAATGATCAGCCAGCGGCCCAGGGAAGCTAAAAATTCCGCCATCTGCCCCAAAGGCACATTGTTGCCAATGGCGAGATGATGCACGAGCGCCAGAGCCATCACCATATCGGCAGGCCCCCGTTGCGCCAGCGACATTCGCTCCTGATGCGCCCAGCCCTGCGCCGGACTGGGATTCGTCAAATCCATGACAAGCGGCAAAATGTTCTCAATTTTGTCTTTCCGCAAATCGCGATAAGCCATATCCACACAAATCGGATCCACATCAAAAGCCACCACAAAAGCACCGTGGCTGGCGGCGAGACGGCTGAATGCGCCCACATTCGCGCCTAAATCCCAAATCATCCGCGGCGAGGCTATGGCTAAATATTCCTCCACAAGCCGCTTTTTCGCCGCCATGGCTTCCGGGCTGTAATTATGCGTCTCGCTATAATAATCGCTCCAGACCGTATGCTTATATTTCCAGGGCAGCCCCCGAATTGTGCCTTCAAGCTGATCCAGCAGGCCCAGCAAGGCCGAACGGCTGAATGAGCGAGCGCTCATCGCACGGCTGACGGAAGCGTCATTTCGTTCGGAGGCCTGCTGCAGGCGGGCATGATAATGGATATGAAGCAGCAGGCCGGGCTTCAGCCGTGTGCGCCAAGGCAAAAAGGCGGACGCCAGCTCTAAGGGCACGCCATCCATAAAGAGGCGCAAAAGCAAATTTGCGCGCGGCTCGCCATAACTCATCAGCGCTAAAGGGGCTAGAAAATGCTGGCAAAATTGCCGATACGCCGTCCAGGGGCGGCCCTCGGGATAAATCTCAAAGGACAAAGTGTCAATCAGCGTCGGGCGGCTATTGACAAATTGAATATTGTAAGCGCTGGCGTCTTTCAAAGACATCCCCTTTTCCATTGCCATACGCTGGATGTGCAGCGTCGCCAGCGCCGCCTCCTGAAGCTGTGTGAACGACCATTCATACGGATATGAAACAAAAGGGACGGGCTGCGGACGCAAGACGCGATAGGCGCCGGGATAGCCCAAGCTGACGGGCGCCTCTTCATGGGGAATGAGCCAGCCTTCGGCTGTGAGCTTGTCATATAAGCCTGAAGCCATCAGCCGCTCATAATGCGGCTGATAAGCGAAATTGATTTGTCGATAGAGCTGCCCGTCACGAACAAAAAGAAAGCCGCTGGGATCCCGAAAGGAGGGCGGCAGGGCGCCATCATTTCTCTCCATCGGGCTCCTCCTGCTTTTCCGGGGCACAATGAGGCCCAAACACACGCCGGACAGCCCCCTTGACGCGTTGCCAGTAAGCCTTCAGCACAAAGGCGCCCCCCAAAACCCCCGCCAAAAGAAGCTGCAAAAAATAGCTGCCCGCCCCCGGATCGATATAGGCATGAGCGGGCTTGATGTCAGCCAAAAGCACGGCAACTGCCACTCCCAAAGCCCATAGCCAGTTCATCTGATATAGCCTCATCGCCTGCACTCCTATGTTAACAATATATTAAAGCTATTCTCTGAAAAATCTATTTTCTCTTTTTTAGGCATTTTTGACAAGGCTTTTTGGAGACAAATTAGAGGCGGATTAAATTAAACTGCACGTGGCAGGAGAACTACATTTATAAAATTTCTTCCCATAAAGGCGATAGCGAGGACAGGAAGGCTTTGATAAGCGAAAGCCTTCTCATCATTATTCATCTTGCCCCTGTAACGCCGCATTGTAATTGTAAATGCTGGAGCGCGATGCTGTTTGTGTGTTTTTTCGCCAGGGCCATGTAATTGTTTGCGGCACGAGCACATTTCCCTTCAAGCAAATATCGCGCGAGGAAGCTCCAATATGTAGCTCATAACGTCCTGCCGCAACACGCCATTGCTTGGCCGGCAAATCATAATAGGCGAAGGCTTGCGGCCCTAATTCCATCGTCACGCGTTTGCGTTCGCCGGGCTGCAGCGAGACGCGGGCAAAGGCCTTCAATTCACGCACAGGACGATCCACAGGCGGCGATGGAGGATGCACATAGAGCTGCACGATTTCCGCGCCCGCCATACGGCCTGTGTTTTGCACAAATAAGCTGACAGAGATTGCGCCCCCAGCCTTCAAAATAGAAGGAGAAATGCGCAAGCCGCTGAAGGCGAATTTTGTATAGCTGAGGCCAAAGCCAAAAGGAAAGAGCGGCTCAATGTTGTTTTTATCAAAATGGCGATAGCCCACATAAATGCCCTCTTTATAATGCACAATGCCGTCTGCGCCGGGATAATTTCCGTAATCAGGATAATCTTCCCGCCGCCGGGCAATTGTATCTGGCAGCCGGCCAGAGGGATTCACATCGCCAAACAAAACCTGCGTTATCGCCTGTCCGCCTGCTTCGCCCAGATACCAGCATTCTAGCACAGCCGGCACATTATCAATCCAATCTGTCATCAGCACGGGCCCGCCATTATTAAGCGTAACAATTGTTTTTGGCTGCACGGCTGCCACGGCTTTAATCAGAGCGGCTTGCAGAGCCGGCAAGGCAAGGCTATCGCGATCTCGGCCCTCGCCCTCATCGCTGGGCTGCAAGCCCGCGACAATCACGGCCGCGTCCGCCGCGCGGGCGGCCTTCACGGCCTCTTGAATTTCAGGAATCTCTAGCGGATTTGTATTGGGCGCAAGCATGCTCAGGCGGATTTGCGCGAGGCCCTTGTTTTCATAATATTCCAGCCGCAGATCATATGTTCGCCCTTTCTGAAAGAAAAATTCTTTCGTCCGGGCTTCCAGAGCATGATCGCTCCAATACGCCATCACAAGCTGCCCATCTACAAAGAGGCGAAATCCGTCGTCGCTGGCGACCTGCAGCGTGTATAGGCCGGAGGCAGGCGGCGTGAATTTCCCTGTCCATCGAATGGAAAAGCCATCACGGGGCAGGCCTGCGCCCGGGCTTTCGCTGCCCCAATCAAAATCCACATTCGGATCAATCCGCACAAGCGCGGGAGTCCCCTGCAAATGAGGATTGGCGAAATATTCGCCTTTGAGGCCTTGTGTGGCGGACGAGCCATCAGGCGCTGTAAGCATGTGTGCGGGAACAGGGGGCAATAATTCGCCTGCCGGCACATAGCGCACAGCTACATGTGCGCCCAGCCGCGCTCGGAGACAATCCCGCACATGCGTATTGCTGTCTGAATGGACATAGCCGCTGCCGCCCATACTGAGGGGATTGCGCGCTGCGTTGGGCCCGAGAACAGCCACAGATCTGAGCCGACGCGCCCGCAAGGGCAAAATCTGCCCCTCATTTTTCAACAGCACAATAGCTTGCGCTGCCGCGCGCCGGGCAATTTCTCGATGCCAAGAACAATTAACAACACTGTTATCGGGCTGCAGAGGCCTGTCCAGAAGGCCTGTCCGGATAATCGTTCGCAAAATGCGACGAACTTTGTCATCAATTAAGGAAAAACGGATCTGCCCTGCTTCAATCAGTGGGAGCAATGTGGCGGGATTTAAATATGTCCCGCGGGGCATCTCCAGATCTGTGCCCCCCAACGCCACTCCTAATGTGTCATGCGCCGCGCCCCAATCCGTCATCACACAGCCTGAAAAGCCCCATTCGCCTTTAAGAATTTCATTGAGCAGATAGCTGTTCGCCGAACAATACACGCCATTCACTTTATTGTAGGCATTCATCACACATAGGACATCGGCTTCTTGTACAGCCGCTCGAAAGGCAGGCAGATAAATTTCCCGCAGCGCTCTTTCATCAATCTGTACGCTAATAGCTGTACGCTCCCATTCTTGATTGTTGCAGGCGTAATGTTTTACACAGGCAGCGGCGCCTGTGCTTTGCACGCCTGTGATATAAGCGACTGTCATTCGTGCCGCTAGATAGGGATCTTCGCTGAAGCTTTCCGCATTGCGGCCCCCAAAGGGCGTCCGATGAATGTTTACACAGGGGCCTAAAATCACGCTGGCGCCCGTGCCCTTGTTTTGTAATTCCCGGCCGATGGCTTCGCCTATTCGCTGCACGATTTCCGGATTCCATGTCGCCGCCATCGCCACGCCACAGGGGAAGGCTGTGGCGGGCCCCAGCGTGCCTTCATCGCCGCCGCGTACGCCATTGGGGCCGTCACACATCCTCAGGGGCGGGATGCCCAGACGCTCTATCGCCTTTGTGGCAAAGCCTGTCCCTCCCAAAAGCTCCAACTTCTCCTGTAATGTCAGCCGCGGCAATAAATCATTCACACGCGCCTCCACAGGCGCCGCAGGATTTTTGTATACGGGAATTGTGGGCTCGGCTTGTGTTTTGCCCATAAGCCCTAAAAGGAAAATTCCCCAAACAAAAGAAACGCCGGATAAAAAAGCCACGCGTGGCATAGCTTTTGCCCTTTGCTTAATGGCATCGTCTTTTAAGGGGGCACATAAGCCATCGCAGCATGTCCAAATGCCCCTGAAAATGGCGCCGCTAATCCTACATGCATAAAAGCGCTCTTGCTATTGGAGTCTTTCCAGGACAGCCACAACGCGGCGCTTAAGGGCTTCTGGATCGTAGCCAGCCGGAGGCTGGCGCTGATTAAGCTTCACAGCGCCTTCCAGCTCCCTCAAGAGCTGCTCGGCCTGTTCCACAGCTTGTTGTCTATCCCCTTTTGCCTTGGCTTGCTGCACGGCATTCCAAAGCGTCTGATAGAGATAAAAATCTTCTGCCCCTTCGCGGCAGCGTTCAAAATGAATTGTGGGATACAGGCCGCGGCGTCCATAACAAATCATCGCCGTGTCGGGCTCGCGCCCATCCAGATCAAAGAATTGATAGCCGTGTAAAATATTCAGATGCCATTGCCAGCGGGCGCGGATTCCCTGCCGGAATTCGCTCCATTGATACAGCCCGAAGGAATAGCGGCTTGTGCCCTGATTGTAAATATGAATTTCCTTGCCCAGCCGCCGCGCCTCTTCCATAACGCTTTCATCATGCAGATTCAATTGGCTGACATCCAGCGTCTCAAAGAAACGTTGATGCCAATACAAAAGATCATTCGGATCTGTTGGGCGCGTGCGGAAATGCACGCTATAGGAGCCGCTTGTGCGGATTGTTTGGGGATACAGGGCGCTAATTTTGCTCATCAGCTGCATAAATTCCAGCTCGCGTTCAGCCGTTTCCCGCACGCGCGTTTCATCACACAGCCCATAATATATCAGCGGCCAGCCGTTCGCCCGCGCATGTTCATCCACAAAGCCCCAGGCTCGCCGCAACGCTTCCTCATAGGACAGGCCGCTTTGCTCTTCCACGCGTTTGCCTGTTTCGCCTTTTTGATAGCCATCGTTTAATCCCAAAAAGCGAGCGCCCCCATAGCCGTTTACAGCCCGCCCCAGCCCGTATTTCTTTAGCAGCGCAAAAAAGCGATCCGTTTCGCCAAAATCCACAACAGGCTGGCCATTTTGCCAGCCGCGCAGCCGCCAGCTAGGCCCGCCTGACACAGCATTCATTCCATGTTCCTGAAGCAGCCGCAATGTTTCCTCCAGCGTCTGCCACCACTGATCTCCTGTATAGACATCCGGCGGCTCCAGGCCAAAAAAGCCCATCAAAAATTCTGTCTGCCGCGACAGCGTCACAGGATGTACGCGTAAACGCAATGGCACTTCAATGATTTTTCTCTTATCAGAGCCAATTAATTGCAAGGCCCCGCGATATTCTCCGGGCCTGGCGCCTTCGGGCACATGCACTGTCACAATAATCTCGCGGGTGACATTTGCCGGCAGCCGCACTGTCTTTTGCTCTCGAAGCGTATGGGGCCGAATATGATAGGCAATTGTGTTAAAGCCGCGCGATGTATTGTAAAATACAACAGATACACGCGAGGGCAGAAAGCTTCCTTCGGGCCCCCTTAAGGCAGCTATCTGGAGCTCACATTCGCCTAAATCCCGCACAGGCCGCAGCGCCACGCAGAAGGGCTCATATTCTCCACGCACAGCCTCCCGCTCCAGCACAAGCGCTGAAGGCGCGGGGACATTGTTGGGAGGCGTCGTATGCGGCGTAATTTCTTCCTCTAAGCTCACAGGCCATGTAACAAATCCCAGCGGCTGCCACGCTGCTGGCAGCGAAAAGGCCGCGGCGGGCGGATCCAGGCATACAGCTTGTTGGCGGAATTCTTTAGCTAAGGCCTGCATTTGGCCTGCAAGCCAGGCTGCCGCCTGTACGTCATCCACACGATGAAGCGCTAATGCCGCCAGCCTGCTTCCCCAGACGCGATCCGCTTCAAAACGCAATGTCAGCCCCTCTGGCGCGGCCTCAGCCTCAAAGACAACAGGCTTGGCGATTTCAGCAGCCATGTATGTGTCCCAGATGTCGACGCCAATCGGCTCTACATCCTCAAAGCGATACAGATGATGGGCAGGCCCGTCGGGGCGCATTTCGCTCCAGGCAAGCTGCCCGTTGGCAAAAATGCGCCGCTCACGCTGTTTGGCTTGTTCGCCGCCCCAATAGCCACAATTTTCGTAAATGACAGTAAGGCGATAGCGCCCCGGCGACACATCAATATGGAAATTGTAGCCGCCCGCCTCGCAAAAATCTCGCAGCAGCATGGGCCCAAATGTTGTATCGCGCGCGGCGCCATTCCAGGGATTGCCGCCTGTAGGGCCCCAGCCATAGCCCTGCTCTTTCGTATAATTTGTGTTCCACGTGACAGGCGTCCAGCCTAGCATTGTCGCCTGGCTGGGAGGCCCGAAATCGAAGGCCCAGATGCCAGCCGGACGCTGCACTTTCACAAAGCGAATATGATCTATAATCACACGTCCCTGTGTTCCTTTGGCGCCCCAGGCCAAATCCACACGGATGATGCTATCTGGATCAATATCTCGCTTGATGTCATTATTACGGCTGCCCGCCTCTCCTCGATACAGGCCTCGCACGGGGATAATCCATTGGGAGAGGCCCGGAGGGAATGTCGTTTCCGCATTATGACGATTCCAGTAGGAACGGCCTTTATCGGCCCAGGCTTGATCCGCGATGAGCACATAGCCTGGGATAGGCCGCTCATTCGGATTTGTCACATCAATCACAAGAGCGTCATACGGGCTCCAATCTCGCGGCGGCCGATTCCAATATAAATAGGCTCCATAATATTCGCCTTTGGGATCAAAGGCAATCTCCAGAGCCTGCCGGCCATGTGTCACGCCTTCTTGCACTAAGCGGGGCGCGCCGCTGACAAATTGCCATTCATTGACGGATTCGGGCGTCTCAAAATCCGCCAAAATGACAGCTTCCTGCGCGGATAGAGGGGCTGTTTCGGACAACATTCCTATCATCCCGATCCCTACTAGCCCTATCCAAATCCAGCGCATGTGTTTTTTGCCCGTAAAGCCAGCAATCCCCGAAAGCATGGCTATCCTCCTTTTGGCTTGAACAGCCTAAAGATGCCCTTCAAGCGATCCGCTATGCTCGGGCGGGACTATTTTCATTTCGGCAATATGAGGCATTGACGGCGCAATGTGTTGAGCTTTCCAGCGATAGACGCTCATTAATCGCTATATTGCACAAGCGAATGTTTGAATTTTAGATATAAGAGCCGATATTTGCGATAAGCGGCATGATTTTTGTAGAGAAAGCCAAACACATGGCGTGTGCCGTTTTGCTTGTCATAGACATCAGCATAAGAACGCTGATAGCCAGGCCCTCTTCGCGTCACATAGACGATTCGGCGACGGGCATTTTCTTCTACTTTATAGCTAATTTGTTTTTCTCCCGCCCGCCGCTTAATCCATTCTGGCTCGCCGCGCCATTGAGGCGAAAATACATAAAATTCTGCAAGCCCATCAGGCGAAACAAAGCTTACGGCATCATAGCCAGGCCCTGTGGCACTTTTTTGTTGAGGCTGTACTTTAAAAGAAGCAGGATAGCAGATGGAAAAAAAGGCTCCTTTATATGTTTTGGAAGACTCCGCCCACGCGCTAATGCCAAAGCCCAGCCATCCCCAAAATAAGATACATAAGCATCGTTTCATTTTTTCCTCATTTTTAGTATTATTTCATTCCTTTCGTGTTCCTTTTTTTATGATGTTTATGATGTTCAGAAATGACGAAGACAGAGCGGGAGAGATGTTGTCTTGTTAGAAATTTTTGATTTCGAGGCGGCCACAGAAATTTTGCAGGCGCAAAATTATCCGATATGTCCTGTATGGCGAATTGAATACAATTTTCTTCCAGCTTCTTGAGGGAGGCAGTGTGATTGTGAAGCGCTCTATTTCGCCTGTCGGAAGATTTGAGGACGGGGAGAAGCATTTCAGGACGATTTTCAAGTCGGCCGGCTCTCCTTTCAGCCGATAAACAAAAGACAGAGATCGTTCTTGTGCTCTCGGCGTTGTAATGAGACGCCGGGACATTATCCCGCCGGAAACGGGCTGCGCTGCTTCAATCTGCACAGCCTCTTGGCCTTCCCGCACAGGCAGAGGCGGCCAGCTCACAAGAATCCAATTTTTAAGGCGCGGCACAAGCAGCGGGGGCCGGGGGATATGTGTGATTGAAAAGCGTGAAAAGAGGCCTGCTTCTAGGGCGAGCGCCTGCAATAGCGCTTCCCCCAGCGCCCGCCAGCTTTTTGGCGTAAGCAGCTTGTTATGCCAGGCATAATGATAGGATGTTTCTAATGTCATCGCCATGGCCCGAAAACGCTTGTAAAAGAAATATGTTGCTGTTTGCATGATTTCGTCGCCGCTCCAATTCAAAGCGCCTTGGGACATGTCCGCGACGCGCACAGGACAGGAAGCTGGCGCTAACATCTCTAATGTCCGCCCCAAATCCCAGCAGCGCTGCCAATGACGCGCTGAAGCTAATGTTTCACATACGGGGACAAGAAAGGACACATCGCCAGGCGCTGGAGCATGCAAATCAATAAAGACATCCGCTCTTCCTATTTTTTCGGCTTCACGAATGAAGGCCGCAATTTCTGGCCGGCAGGGAGAAGCGACATAATCGCGATTGAAATCACGCGGCGGGCGATCTTTGCCATACATCCCTTCCGCCACGCCATCGACATCCATCACAGGAACGGCATAAATTGTGACATGATCCAGAAGCTCCGGCCAACGGCTGGCGCGGCGCAAAAGCCCTTCTAACACATACGATCCAGGCGTCTCGCCAGAATGATGCCGCGCTGTCAGCCAGATATGAAAAGATCCCTTTCCCATTTTGAGAAGCCAAAACGGACGGCCATGAGCAGAATGGCCAATTGCGCGGATATCCACATTGTGATTTCTCTCCAAAGATTGCAACAACGCCTGAACATCTTCCAGGCCGTAAGGATAACAATAAGCTAATTCTACAGAGTCGCCAGATAGCGGCACATAGAAAACAAAACGCTCTTGCTCCGGCTCAAAACGACAAAATCGCTTGGGCACACGCCGCCACACGCCGTCTGAGGCCCGATAAACGGGGACACATCGGGCAAGGCCAGATGAGCCCAGCACTTCCGATGTCTTTTCCCAAATACATGGCAGCAAGAGCGACGGAACATCTTTGGGGGCCTTACGGGGCGCGTGTAACGGGGCCTCTTTCTGCCTCGCAGCGGCAGCTAGCGTGTCGCGTGTCAGGCCGAAGCACCACCACATAGAGAAGGGAGAGCCGTCACGGCAAGCGGCAAAATGCACGCCATCTTCGTCCATTCGCACATATTGCGCTGAAGCGCCCGAAAAAGCCAGACAAAGGCGAAAAGCCAGAATGGAGGGCCCAGAAATTGCCTGTGCCTGTGATGACAAGGAAGACTCATTCATATTGTTTAATTCTTACAAAGATATTTCGTTCCTTGCAGGCAGATAGCATTTTAGGGCGAAAAATTAACAGATAAACGGCTCCAGAGGAGGCTATCCTTTGATCATTGACGCGCATGTGCATCTGCATTGCCGTGCTGGAGAAAGCCAAACAGAGGCTGTGGCGCGTTTGTTGCGATGTATGGATCGCCTTGGCATTGAGCGCGCCTGCATTTGTTTAGGAGAAAAATTAGTGCCGCAGCCCGATGCAGAGGAATTGCGCCGCCAAAATGAATGGGCGGCCAGCGTTGTCATGCACGCGCCGGATCGCTTTATTGGCTTCGTGTATGCCAGCCCTAATCATCCGGAATTGTCCTGTACGCTGATTGATGAATTTTACGAACGCGGCTTTCGGGGGATTAAGCTGTGGATTTGTCAGCTTTGCGATCATCCCGGCAATGATCCCATTTGTGAGCGCGCGTCGGCCTTGGGGCTGCCCGTCTTGCAGCATACATGGCACAAAGCCACGGGGAATCTGCCCACCGAATCCACAACAGAACATCTTCTGTCTCTGGCCCAGCGCCATCCAGATGTCAATTTCATTATGGCTCATGCTGGAGGCGATTGGGAGCGCGGATTGCGTGCTGTGCGCACGCAACAAAATATCTTTCCCGACACAAGCGGCAACGATCCTGAGGCCGGCTTTACGGAATACGCCGTACGGCTGTTGGGCGCCCATAGAATAATTTTCGGCTCAGATGCTACAGGCCGCAGCCTCGCCTCACAAATCGCGAAAATCCTGGACGCCGACATCAGCGAGGCAGAAAAACGGCTGATTCTCGGCGAAAATCTTCTGAGGCTGATGCCCTTATGATTATAGA
>CAZUOJ010000013.1:11463-55602 GCA_964622325.1 uncultured Armatimonadia bacterium | reverse complement strand
GGCCTGGCTCCGCGCCCCGCCCCAGCGCCGCCTGGCTGGCCATCACGAGCAATTTCCGTAAATGCTCCTCTGTTTCTTCTAATGTATCGCCGACTTCAATAATCGCGCGTATAAGCTCATGGCCGCGTTCCAGATCCACAGGACTGCGAATGAGCTGCATTGCCGATTCTTTCAGATATGCGACATCGGCTTCCCGGGCTTTGCGCTGGGATTCCAGCACAAGCAATTCTTCTTGCAATGCTGCCATATCTTTTTTCAATGCCGCCATTTCTTGCGTTTTTTGCGTTAATTTTTCTTGTAATCCCTTTAATTTGCTTTGTAGCGAGGCAATCAGGCTTTGCAAAGAGGCTGCCAGATTTCGCAAATGCGCGGCTGTGGCTGAAGCCAGGCGTATTTCTCGCCGGGCTTGATCGAGCTGTTTATGAGCGCTGGAGAGCTGTTGTTGCGTGCCGGCCAAAGCGCGTTGTGTGGCAAATAATTCCCGCCGGAATTCAATGGCCTGTTGTTCGCTTTTGGCAGCTTGCAATGCTGCTTGTTGTCTTTGCGCTTCCAGCTGTTGATTCTGCGCCATTAATTCCGCCTGCTGGCGACGCAATTGTCCGATATGAAAGACAGCATCTCGCGCCTGTGCGCTGCCCAGAAGCATCGTGCCTACGGAAAACAAAGGCAACAGCACGCCCACAGCTACGCCCACAAGGCGCGCCGTTGTGCGCGGCCGCAATCCCCACAGGCTGCTGCGCCGTTTGCCCAGCCGATAGCCAATGACATCGCCTGCCCAGGCAATGAAGCCCCCCAAAATCGGCAGCACAATAAGGGCGAAATAGCCAAATGTTGACATAATTATCAGCTAGCATTTCCCGCAATAGGCCAAGAATCCTGCTCAGCACACTAGCCGCACATTTTAAGTTTTGCAGCTCGCGTCAGCGGCGGGCGTTGATAAACAATGCAAAAGCGGCCGCGCACAGCACGAAATTGGGCAGCCAGGCGGCAACAAAGTGAGGAATAGCGCCCTGTTGGCCCAGCAAATGAAATGTATAAAATATCATATAATATCCTAAAGCAATGGCGAGCGATACGCCCAGCCCCAAGCCAGTGCTGGCGCGCACAGGCCGCAAGCCCAAGGGGATGCCCATCCAGGCAAAAAAGAACGGCACACAGGGCAAAGCCCAATGCATATACACATATTGTGTCAGCTTGGCTTCATAGGAGCGATCGGCGACGCCCAGGCGTCTTAATTTGGCGATTTCCTGCTTCAATTCGGCAAGGCTCATATTATCCGGCAGCTTCTGGCCGCGAATGAGCTCCTCAGGCGTTTTTCCCAGATCATGCGTGCGCAAATCCAGCCGCAAAATTGTCTGGCGTCCCTGGAGATCTTGCATTTTGAGCTCCACATTGTGTAAAAGCCATGTGCGGCCTTGCCAGACGGCCTTCTGTGCTTTCAGCGTCTCCCAGGGCTCGCCATGACGTAATTCTATAATCGCCAGGCCCTCCAGCTCTTTTTTTTCGGGATGATAAGATTTGGCATAAACAATGCGTTGCGGGCGGGCCGGCGGAATCGAAAACAGCAAATTCTCTACAGGCTTCCCCTCACGCAGATAATCCATCCTCAGGCGATGCATCGTATCCATACAGGCGGGAACAATCGATTCGGCGGCAACAAAATTGAGCGCAGCTAACAGAGCGCCAATTATCAAAATCGGAGCTGATAATCGCTCTAAGCTTCCGCCGCCAGCTCGAATGGCAACAATTTCGCCGTGGGAGGACATCGCCGCAATGGCCATTAAGCTGCCAAACAACGCTGCCATTGGCAAAGCAAAATTGACGACTTGCGGCAAATGTAAAAGAAAAATGCGCGCGGCAAGCGGCGCAGGATATTGCTGGCTGACAAACAGCCGCAGGACAAAAGGCGCCACATACATCCCGATCATCACAACGCTAAACGCCCCTAAGCCGAAAAAAAAGGGACCCAAAAATTCTTTTATAATATAGCGATCTAGTAAACGCATTGTCTCTTTACAGGCGAAATCGCTCGCCCAGATAATATTTGCGGGCTAAGGGATCGTTGGGGATATCCGCCGATGGCCCCTCCACACGAATGCGGCCTTCAAAGATAATATAAGCGCGTTGCGTAATGCCCAGCGTTTCTCGCACATTATGATCTGTAATCAAAATCCCGATATTTTCTTGCCTCAATTCAGCAATAATGCTCTGGATTTCTTCAATCGCAATAGGATCCACGCCCGTAAAGGGCTCATCCAGCAAAATAAAAGAGGGATTGGTACACAGCGTCCGGGCAATTTCCACGCGCCGCCTTTCGCCGCCTGACAGCAGAATGCCTTGCCGATCGGCTAGATGTGTCAGCCCCAATTTTTCCATTAATTCGTCGGCACGCTGCCGTCGTTCGCGCGGGCTTAATCCCTGCAGCTCCAGAATCAATAGCAAATTATCGCGTACGCTGAGCTTGCGGAATACAGAGGGCTCCTGCGCCAGATAGCCTAATCCTTTGCGGCAACGCAAATGCATCGGCAGGCGTGTGATGTCTTGCCCATCCAGATAGATGCGCCCAGCTTCTCCATGAATTAAGCCAATAATCATGTAAAATGTTGTTGTTTTGCCTGCGCCATTGGGCCCCAAAAGCCCCACAATTTCGCCGCGCTCGACGGACAAGCTCACGCCATCCACAACGCGCCGCCCTCCATAGGATTTTACAAGTCCTTCAGCCACTAAAGACATTTTGGGGACTCGCCTGGATTGTTTCGTTCCTTCGTAATCATTCTGCTTTTGTTTCTACAGAAAGATTAGCTTCTTGCACTGTCAATTTATTCGTCTTCAAATTAGCCACAATAGTTTGCCCTGTAAAATGGACAGCTTCCACATCTGCATTTTCTTCTTCGCTTACTGGCAACACATCTGCCGTTGCGCCTCCAACAAGCGTCACAATTTGCGTGTCAGCCGCGTATGTGAGCTGTTGCTTCGCTGTGGCTTCAATTTTACGCCGCAGGCCCTGCGCATCCGGCGCCGTGACAACGGAAAAATGGGCGGGCCCTTGCGCCACAACAGAAAGCACACGCTCCGCTTTCGGCGACAATTTTACAGACATGCGCGGCGCTGTCATTGTGGCATTATAGGCGCCTGTCAGCACAAGCTTCACATTGCCTGTAAATTCGGCCAGGCCTGTCCCCCAATCATAATCCATTGTCTGGGCTGTAATCACAGCATTCACAGTGCGCTTGATTTGCTGGGCCAAACTTCCGGAAATAGCCATCAAAATGAAGCCTATTGTCAGAGCGATAATTATTCTTTTATCGATCGTATTTTGCATTTTTCAAAATTCCCCTTCGTGCCGATTGTATATGCGGCCTTATATCGTCATTGGCGTTTGCTCGCGTGTCAGAACTTCTCCTGCTCAAATACAAGAAAATGCCCAGAAATTAACTGTCAGAAAAAGGGGCAGACAGGCAAATACGCATGCAAGCCGCTGTTCATCCTCGCTTTTCAAAGCGCACGCCGCCCTGCAATCGAACTTTTTTGGCTTTGCCATCCAATACAATTTCCCGCGCTGTGGCGATATAAGGGCCGTGTATGAAACGCACGCCGCCTGTGCCTTTTAGCTTATATGTATCAAAATCATACACAAGATGGCCGACGCTAAATTGCGCTGAGCCGTCGCTTATCTGGCCTCGAACGCCTTTTGCAAATGTAATTTTGCGGGCATTATAATCGGCATAAAACACAGGCGCATGGATGACGCACGGCAAAGCCTCCTGTCGCAACATTTCGAATGTAATATCGCGCCCTGTGATAATTTGACGCTCCTTATCAAATTCCAGTTCGCCACGTGCTGTAACACGCCATTCTAATTTTCCTTGTGGATCGCGCTGTTCAATTTGCGCTTTTTGCACATTGAGCCCTGCGGCCGTTTGTGTTGGGGAAGAAGCGGGCGTTTTGGCTTGCTCTTGCCCAGCTGAGGCTTGAGGAAAGCGCTCTTCGCGCGAGGAGACATCCACAGGCGATGAAGCCGGAGCCCTCAATCCCCAATAGAAAGCGCCTGCAATCGTTCCCAGCACAATTACGACGAAAAGCCACATTAAATATCGGGATAGCATCTTTTCCGGCCTGTGTTAGCGACGGCGTGAGGATGGCTGGCTAAAACGAGCGCGTAACAAAGCGCACAAAGCTTTCCAGCCGTCCCAACAACGCAGCTTTTTGCCCTCCTGCACTGTGCGGGGCTCATAATGCACAGGAAGCTCAATAATGCGCAGTCCCTGTCGCCGCGCCTCCATTTCTAGCTTGGCGGCCAGCTCAAAATCCAGATCAAAGCCATCACATGTCAAATTGAGACTTTGCAAGACATCTCGGGGCGCCATTTTATAACAGCAGGCGATATCTGTTAATTTGCTTTTGAATAGCCATTGATAGAGAGCATTGATCAGGGCGCCTCCCAGGCGAAAAATTGTTCGCGGCAGGGGCATGCCCCGCTCTTGAGCGCCCAAAACACGCGAGCCAAAGACGGCTAAAATCCCTTCTTGCTGAATGGCCTCATAGAGCTTCAATATGTCCTGCGGATCATATTCCAGATCTCCATCTTGCACTACAACATATTTTCCCTGGGCCAGCGCAATGCCTTTGCGTACTGAATTGCCCTTCATCAGATTGCAGGGCTGCAGCACAACACGCACATCGCTGTAATTGAGGCCCTGCAGCAGCTCCCGCGTCCCGTCTGTAGAGCAATTGTCTATAACGATGATTTCCTTGGAAAGCGGCAATTCGCGCAGCCGCCGCAACACTTCCATTATTGTAGGCCGCTCGTTATAGACGGGCACAATGATAGAAAGTTGCGGATCAATTCTTTCGCCCATAATGCGTCCGATACCACTCCCATGTAATACGCAGCCCTTCTTCCAGAGGCGTTGCGGGCCGCCAGCCTAATTCCTCCGCCGCGCGTGTGGCGTCTAGATATTGATGCGTGATTTCGGCAGAAGCTTCATTACGCACATCCGGCGTCAGCGATGAGCCCCCTATCTTGATAATGCGCTCCACCATCTCCAGCACTGAGAGGGGCTGTCCTGTGCCAAAATTGTAAGCTTTCCCTATCGCCTTGCCCTCCTCTAAAGCCGCCACTAATTTCATATAGCCTTCCACGGCATCTTTGACGAAAACATAATCCCGAAGTGGCGAGCCATCGCTCCGGATCACAGGCCGCTGGCCTCGCAATAAAGCCATCATCGTAGCCGGCACGAGCCGCGAGAGATTGGGATCCCCCGGGCCATATATATTAGCGCAACGCGTTACGGCGATGGGCAAATGATATGTGTGCGCAAACATCCGCGCCAGCAAATCTGCGCAGGATTTGGAGCTATCATAAGGATGCAGGCCTAATAGCGGCATTTCCTCATTATACGGCAATTGTGGCTGTTCGCCATAGGCCTTATCACTGCTGGCCACGACAATAGCCTTCAATAGGCCTGTGGCCTGCAATTCCCGACAGGCCTCCAGCACTGTATATGTGCCGCGGATATTTGCTTCTAAGGTGCTGTAGGGCGAACGATTGGCTACGCCGACAATGGCCTGCGCCGCCAGATGCAGCACAATTTCTATTTCGTGTTCGTTAATCGTCCGCCGCACTGTCTCCAGATCCGTGATGTCTCCCGGCACTTGTGTGATATGCGCCTCCAGGCCTGTAAGCTGTAAATAGCTGCCGGCCGGCCGATCGCGTACAAGCCCGATGATCTCTGCGCCTTCGTCTAATAGCCGCTCAATAAGATGCGAAGCCAAAAAGCCATAGGCCCCCGTAATGAGCACGCGGCGCTGTTTCCAATTAGCCATCACAATCTCCTTTTAAGATATAGCGGGCCCAGGGCGCTTGGCCGCGCTCCCATAATTCATTCAGCCGGATTGTATCCTTATATGTATCCATGCACGCCCAAAAGCCTTCATGTTGATACGCCATCAGCTGTCCCGCTTCCGCCAATCGTTGCAAACAGCCTGTCTCCAAAGGATCATTCGGCTCCAGCCAATCAAAAATGGCGCGGCTGAAGACAAAAAAGCCGCCATTAATCCAATCGGGCAGCCAGGGATTTTCGCGCATCTCCCTTACACAGCCTGTTTCATCCAGCGTCAAATGGCCAAATTGGGATTGGGCGCGGACGGCTGTCAACGTGGCTATTTTCCCATGGGCTCGATGAAAATCCACTAATACGCGCAAATCTAGATCAATGAGGCCGTCGCCGTATGTAGCCATAAAAATTTCTTCATTTTCCAGATAAGGCCGCGCCCGCCGCAAACGTTCGCCCTTTTCCGAATCTACGCCTGTATGACATAATGTGATTGTCCACAGCGTCTTGGGAGCCTCGCCCAAAAATTGCATTTTGGCTTCCGCCCCGATTGTCAGCTGCACATCGCGTTCTGCGAAAGCCAGCCGATTGACGAAATAATCGACAATTTCCTCTCCTTTATAACCCAAAAGGATGAGAAAGTCCGTCATCCCTGCTGCGGCATATAGACTCATAATATGCCAGATAATGGGCCGGCCGCCAATTTCGTACAATGCCTTGGGATGGGCGCTTTCGCCGCCCATTAATCTTGTCCCGCGGCCCCCGGCAAAGATGGCTATCTTCATCTTACAGGCTCCCGAAAAACGGCGGCGGATAATGTGCCGCTACAAGCGCATTATAGCCCCATACACTCCAGATAGACATCCCCAGCAGCATCGCCAGCGTTAATCCCACAGCCCCTTGCCCCCAAAAACGCCGATCTAAGCTCCATAGCCCCCAGACGATCCATATCACGATAGGGCCATTCGCCGCAAAAAGATAGCGCGCCTGCGCTTGATAAAACTCTGTATTAAAGCGTAAAAAGAGCACGATCACAATAATGATTAAAAGCCAGGATAAAATCAAAAATCTTGGCCTCCAGGAAGGCTGTTTAGGCAAAAGAACTTCTGCCACAAGCGCTCGCTTTTCTCGGGCTTTTCGCTGCTGTGGGCCTTTTGAACTGTTTTTGCGCAGGCTGGGGGCGAACTTCCTTTTTCCATTTTCTTTTTCTTGACAATAATCAGGAACAAAGGCTTCGCTTTTTGTTTCGCCATAGATAATTTCTGTTCGCTGGGGCCAGATGATTTGCCGCACGAACCCCGCCAAAGCCCCCAGCCATATCCCAAAGCCCAAAAGATAATAGCTCTCCGGATTCCACACATTGGCCTGACCGTAAACGCCCCAAAAGCTAAACAATGTATGGACAACGACAAGCAAAAAATAGGCGCTGCCGCTCAGCCCCAATTGTGAGATAAAATATTCCGGCGTGGCTCGATCCTGCTTGAAAAGCTGATGAAAAGCGCGTGCGGCTAAAGGATCGCCGTAAAGAAGCTGATTGCGAACGAACCACCAGCCAGCAACAACACAAATAAAAAGGCCCACAATGAGCCCCGCACGCCCAATTTGGCGCGCTAGCGCCCCACTTGTGTTTTGTTTATTTTCCTCGTTTGTGGCCCCCATGACAAGAGCTAATCCCACAACAGGCCCCAAAGCCAGCGCTGTGCTTTTTGTTATAAGCGCCAGACTCCACACAATGCCAATATGAGCGGCGCGCTTATGTGTAAGGCCTTCTTGCAAAATAACTAAACATAACAAAAATGTCCAGACACACAGAGCCTCCGCCAAGCCATCGTTTGTGATGGCAGAAACAATCATCGTCCGCCCGGGCCACAATGCCATAAAGGAAGCCGGCGCCAGTGCCAGCCAGGATTTCGGCCCAAACACGCGGCGGCCCAAAAGCCACATTAGCCACACGCCGAAGGCAGCTATCAGGACGCTCCACATGCGAATGACTTTAATTAAAGGCTGCTGTTCCTCAGAGGAAAATACCTTGATGCCAAGGCAATAAGCCGGAATGGCGGATAAATAATACAACGGCGGCTGATGAGCCTCATAATTATCATTAGGGGAACGAAAAATCGGCAAATGCCTCTGCTCCGCCAAATAAGCAATATAGGCCAGATGCGCCCCTTCATCCGGCGGCGTCGGCCGCGGAATTGTGTAATCGCACGGCACGATAAAGGCCGCTGCTATCCCAAAGCAGACATAAAGGGCTACAGGCATCAGCCCCAAAGAAAGGGGAAGCGGCCTGTGCCTCATTTTTCTCCCCCTTTCTGGGGGACTGCAAACAGCATAAATTGGGGATGTAAAGCAAAGGCCTGAACTAACAAAAGCTCGCCACTTTGAATAGCTTCCCGTAAAAGCCGCAATGTATTATCCTGCGCTGTCCAAAAGCCAGGCAAATGAGTCAAATTAATCAAAACATGCGTAACGCCCAATTCTCGTAATTTTTCCACAAGCTGTGAGGCATTGTGAAGCTGTGGATAAGGAATTAAATCGGAATGTCCATATTCCGCCCAGATGACATCACGCGCAAAATAAAATGTGCGCACTTCTCCGTATGTGGCTATTACGGCATCAGGCGGCGTATAACGACGAATATACAGGCTGGGCTCATAAACATCTAATTGTCGCATTAAATATGTTTCCTGTGTTTCCTGGCCCAACACAACTGGCAAAGCCGACGCAGAGAGCAGATACACAATTCCCAGGGCGATGGCCCCTGCGAAAAGCATTGCGGCGCCTGTCAGATAGCGGCTGAAGCGTCCGCCGCGCAGAAACACAAACGCCGCAAAGCCAGCCGCTGGCGTCCAGAGGGCTAACATCGGCAGCAAATAGCGCGCTAATTGCATGGAGAAAAACCACCATATATACAGGGGCGCAAATAATTTCTCGATGAGCGCCACAGCAGGCGGACGCGGACGCACAAAGCCCAAAAGAGGCAACAAAGCCAGCCACAAGGGGCCGATCGAGCTAAGCAGATTTTGCAGCGGGCCGATGTTCACTTCATATTCCCAGGGCAAAAATGTCAGGCCCAGCGGCGCAAAGAAAAACTTCCAGGGCTCCCGCGGCCCCACAAAATAGCGTTGCCAGCGCGGCAACGCCTCTATTTTCTCCTGTGCAGGCAGCTCTCCCAGCCCAAATTCCAACTGATGTCTTTGATATGCCAGCGCCCTATCTGCCGTCCAATGTTTTCCCCCAAAAATACTATACGCAAAGGGATAAAAGGGATTCCCAGTATTAATGGCGCTGCGCACATACCAGGGAGCCGCCCACAAGGCTCCTAATAGCGCCGCCAGCGCCGTCCATTTGAGCCGCCCGCGCCAATCTAGCGAAAAATCCTTTCCTCCAGGCCAAGAGACTTCCTGTTGGGAAAGAGCTGCAGCATTGCTAGATGAGCAGGAAGATATGTTAGGCTTTTCCTTTCTCCCTCCTCGTGGCCGGATGAACAAAGCCGCAGCCATTAAAATGCCATATAAAGCAAGCCCTTGCATTTTGACAGACATTCCGCAGCCCGCTAAAAGCGCCGATAGCAACAAACATTTTGGCTGTGCGGAAGCCTGCCAGTGCAAAAAGGCCCAAACAGCCAGCAAGCCATATGCCATTAAGGCTAAATCGACATACGCCAGTCCGGAGAGCCAAATGAACATGGGGCTGGCGGCTAAAACAAACATTGCCGGAAACGCCGATTCAAAGCGGAAGAAATCCCGCGCGATAAGGCCGACAGCAGCCAGCGCCATCAGGCCATGCAGCCAATGAAATAATTTGGCGGCGCTGACAGAGCCTCCTATTAAGGCGATTGTGTACAGCATCTGCATTGTCGCGGGAAAATGAGAATGATGATCATGCCATAAGGGAGCCACGCGCTGATGGCGGACATAATACGCGGCTTGAGCTAAATGTTCTGCCAGCCCGTCAAAATCCCGTCCTGCAGGAGGCTCCAGAGCTGTGATGAATGTCCCCGCTAAAATCAGCCCCAAAAATATGAGGAAAAGCGCCTGGAGAGGCTGGCGTTTTGTTTCCCCTATGATTTTTATGCTTCTCTTTAGCCCCTCTTTTATGAGCTGAGTCTGAGCTAAGCCTGCCGCAGACAATCCGGCTAAAAAAATAAAGACAGCCCGTCCTGTAAGAACATGAAGCAAGCCTAAAAGCAATACGCCATAGCCTATAAATACAAATCCTATAGCTGCGGACATAAGCACACACGCAAATAAAGACGGAGGCCGCAGCCGCATTAGCTGGAGGATATGGGCGCCTGTCCCAATTGCTGCGAAAACGACAATAAGAAAAATTCCTATCCCCATAAGCCGCCTCTATCCGCCCCCCAAAAAACGCAAATAAGCACTGAAAATTTGCCGCAAAAAGAAAATGACGATAATAAACGCCCATAAGCCCCCTGCAAGCTGTGCCCATAAAGGGATAGCTTCCGGGAGCGGCTCTGAAAAATCGCTTTTAAAAGCTGTGTGGACTTCTTTCATATCTGGCATAATGAAACAACAAGAAGTTCCAAAATTGTGCGCGCCTCCGCTTTTTGCTCGCCCAGGCCTTTCAGCATCAAATCTGCCTCATAAACACGAACAAGCGCCCGGGCTAATTGGCTTTCTGTAAAATGGCGTGCTTGCGCTGTAAGCTTTTCCCGCACAAACGGATGGGCCGTATCTAATCCTGTTTCTTGAGGAAATATAACGCTAATTTGGGAAGGAATGTTTTCCAGCGAAGAAACGCTTTTAAGGGCATACACAGTTTGCCAGAGCAATCTTATCTGACGAGCAATCATGCCCAGAATATTGTATGCGGCGCTTGTTTGCGCTCCGGAGGGCATCCCCGGCGGAAGCAAGGCATGAATGATATCTGTCGCCGTAGCAGCGTCGCGGCGACTCAGCGCATCCACAAGCTCAAAAACGCCCCGCTCATCCAGCGCAGAACACGCTGCTTGTACGTCCTCGCGTGTGATAATAGGATTTGCGCCCACATAATGGGAAAGCTTCGCAATCTCGTTAGCCAGACGATCGACATCTGTTCCGGCAATTTCCTTAAGCCATTCTGCCGCTTCTGGCGCCATCGTTTTGCCATATCGCGCCGCCTCGCGTCCAATCCAGCCGATGATGGCTTTATCCGAAGGCGCCGGCAGCTCGCGCATTTGGCCTTGCTGTTGCACGACTTTGAGCAAAGGCGCCGCAAGAGGCGGCTTTTTCTCGCGGCTGCTGGCGGGCGTTACTGTCATAATCACATATGTGCCCGGCGATAAAGCCTGTAATTGTTTGGCCAGCTCCTCTTGTTCTTTGGCGCGCAGCCGTTGAATTTCGTGAATCACAACAACGCGTTGATTGGCCAGCAATGAGGTGCCAGAGAGCTCTGCTAAGATCGTTTCCAGCTTATCCTCATCCGCCCAAAAATGCTCCAGAGCATAAGAATAATCTTCTTCGGCCAGAATATCCCCCAGCAGCTCTTGCAAGGCACGCCGCTTAAGGACATAGGAAGAACTATATAATACAATTATATTTGGCAGGGATTCTGTCACGAAAAGCTCCTTCATTCTGGCTTTTTCGCTCAATGTGATTGTACTTTGCCTTAACTCTTAAAGCAAGAACAAGGAATTAAAACTTGAAGAGAAAAATATATTGGAAATCATTCTTTAGAGCAAAGGAGGCTAAAATGCCAGTCATCATAATGCATGTCAATTTTTACGAACAGGGCGTGCTTTCGGGCGAGCTGTTTGATAAAGCGAAATTTTATGGCTTTGACGGCGTGGAATTACGTGCCTCTTTGGCTGATTTGCCTATAGAAAAATATGTCGCCCATATCCAGCAGGAAATGAAGCGGACGGGCCTATCGCATGTTGTGATGGCCTGCCCTTGCAATCTAAATAATGCCAATCCCGAGGAACGGGCGGCCGAAATTGAAAGATGCGCCGACTTATTACGAAAAGCCAGCGCTATTGGCGTACGTTTATTTAATGCCATGGCGGGCGTAATAACGGCGCCTGGAATCCCCTATACAGAATTTGACAAACATGGCTCTGGCGCCGCCAGTTGGGAACAATGGGCTTGGGCTGTGGAAGGATTCCAGCAATTAGCTTCTGTGGCTGAGGAATTGGGCGTCCGTTTAGCTTTTGAAACACATAATGCCTATATTCATGATTTGGCGAAGCCGACTGCAGAATTGCTCAAGCGGATTGGCTCGCCAGCGATCGGCGCTAATCTGGATATGGGCAACATCGTGCTGAACAAGAAGGGCGAATCGCTTGCAGAAGCACTGGCCATTTTGGGCGACAAAATCTATTACAATCATTTGAAGAATGTTTTCAAGCCCTCAGGCGGCGGCTACATCGTATGTGGCCTTGCTGACGGCGTCATTAATATCCGTGCCTGGCTGCAGGCGCTCAAAGAGAAAGGCAATGAGGCGCCCCTGTGTATTGAAGCGCCGCGGCAAGGCGATCATGATTGGTTCGCTCATCAGGATATGGCCTATCTGCGCTGGACACTGGAAAGTCTGGGCTGGGGGGGATAATTGCCTTCTGAAAAAAAGGCCTCCAGGAGCTTTTTCTGCGAATTAAACAAAGAAAACAAAGAAGAAGAATGAAAGATATATGGCCTTTATCTTGTTAGCCACTGATTATCCGCCGCAGACAGGGGGAATCCAACGCTATTGCAGTCAGCTTGCCGCTGCTTTGCAGGATCTGGGCCATCAAATATACGTGATAGCTACAGAGCATCCGGGCTGGCAGGAATATGATGTTCGCTCCCCTGTGCCTGTAATACGCGTGCCTGCTGGCGGCAGCAAATTAGCGATTTCTCTTCGTTTGCGGGATGAGGCCATACGCCTCACACGACAAATTTCCGCGCCTCTTTGGGGCCTGATATGCACAAAATGGTCCCCCGAGGGCCCGGGGGGCTTTTTAGCCGCGCGCCAGCTCAATGTCCCCTGGGGCCTTTTTGCCTACGATCGCGAGCACATTCTTTCGGGCGCTCATTTGTTTAAATGGGCTGTCCAGCGATTGTTAATACGCCGGGCGGATATTTGCTTCGCTATCAGTCATTACACAGCGCGTAATTTTTTGCGTGGCGGCGCCTCAAGCCATCGCCTTCGTATTGTGGGCTGTGGCGTTGAAGCCGAAACATTCGCTCCTGATCCAGGGCAGGCGGCGCGTTTGCGGGAGCGTTATGGCTTGAATAATCGTCCTGTTCTGCTCACAGTCTCTCGGCTCGTGCCTTACAAAGGGCATCTGACAGTGCTGCAGGCGTTGCCTGAAATTAAACGCCATTTTCCAGATGTTGTATATGTAATTGTCGGCGACGGGCCTTTTCGTTCCGAAATTGAGCGGGCCATCGCCCAGCTGCAGCTGCACAATTCCGTGATGTTGACAGGCGCTGTGCCGGACGAGGAATTATGTGGCTTCTATACAATGGCACAGATTATGATTTTGTGCAGCGAGGATGTCCCGGGCAAGCCGTCTGAAGGCTTTGGGCTGACATTTTTAGAAGCCAATTGCTGCGGCACGCCTGTTATCGGCAGCCGGCTGGGAGGCATTCCTGAGGCTGTGGATCACGGCCTTTCGGGCTGGCTTGTGCCTCCCCGCAGTCCTCAGGCGCTGGCGCAAGCTGTTGTCCGGATGCTGCGACAGCCCGAATGGGCGCAACGAATGGGCGCTTATGGGCGCAAGCGGGCTCTCGAGCAATTTTCATGGGAATTAGTCGCGCGGCGCGTTGAAGCTGCTTTTGCTGATTTGCAGAACAATTTTTGAATGCTCCATGCGTTTTTGCAATTTCGTCTTTGTCCACTAGGAGTCGTAAAGCTGCAAAAAGACAGGGCGCCTATTGTCCCAAGGCTGTTTTTGCCAAAAACAAATGCAGGAGCCCTCGGCTCCTGCATTTTGGCCTATTATGGCGTATGGCATCTAACGGCGTCTCAAAAAAGCCGGAATATCAATATCATCTTCGTCATAGGTCGGCTCTTCCTGGAAGGGGCTGCGTCGGGGCTCGCGCGCATCAACGCTTGTTGAAGGGGCTGCGGAGGCCGGACTCGCGGCTGCTGTTGGCTGCGGCGCGGCTGCTTCTTGTTGTGCTTGCGTCTCGGCGGCAGGCGCTTTCGGCTCAAAGCCAGTCGCCAGAACTGTAATTCGGATGCTGCCTTCCATTTTCTCATCTATTACGGCGCCCAAAGTGAGATCCGCTTCGCCGGCGCCGCCGCTGGCCGCTTCTTGAATAATCCGGGCTGCAGCATGGACTTCTTCCAGCGTCAAATCGGGGCCGCCCGTGATATTAAGCAGGACGGCGCCCGCGCCTTCAATGCTTGTCTCCAGAAGCGGGCTATTGATAGCCGCCTGAGCCGCATCCACGGCGCGATTCTGGCCCGAAGACTCGCCGATGCCCATCATAGCCGTGCCCGCATTGGCCATAACGGCGCGTACATCCGCGAAATCCAGATTAATGAGGCCGGGCACAACGATGACTTCGCTAATTCCCTTCACACCCTGCTGCAAAATTGTATCCGCGAAAGCAAAAGCTTCTTTCAGCGTGAGCTCTTTTTGAGCCAGGGCCAGCAGACGATCATTGGGAATGACAATCAATGTATCCACATTTTCTTTCAGCCGGGCCAGGCCTTCTTCCGCCAGCCGGGCGCGCTTTTTGCCTTCTACAGAGAAAGGCTTTGTCACAACAGCCACTGTCAGCGCGCCCATCTCTTTGGAGATTTCTGCAATAATGGGGCTGGCGCCTGTGCCTGTGCCGCCGCCCATGCCCGCTGTGATGAACACCATATCCGCCCCATCCAGAGCCATCATGATGTCCTGGCGGCTTTCTTCCGCCGCTTTTCGGCCCAATTCAGGATTGCCGCCCGTGCCCAGGCCACGAGTCAGCTCCGCGCCAATTTGCAGCTTGTGATCGGCCGCCGATAAATCCAGCACCTGTTTGTCCGTATTTATCGCCAGATATTCTACGCCCATCAATCCCGCTTCAATCATACGATCCACGGCATTAGAGCCGCCACCGCCGACTCCGACGACGCGTATCTTGGCATATTCCTCCACAGTGGGCCTGAGCATGGCCTTCTGGGCCTCCTTACCGATCGGGGCTGATTAATGAAATGTTAAGCCTTCCTGCAACGAATAAAAACATTATAAAAAGCGCTGATAGAAGTGTCAATGAAATTGCCTGGGCGATTTGTTTATAATAAATTTAGACAGCAATCGGCACTTTCCTGCCCACGAAAAAAATACATTGCACTTTTTTAAAAAAATCAAAAATAGAAAAATAATATTTTAAGGCGATTCTTTAATTTCTGAAAGCAATTGAAGAAATTCCTCGCGAATTTTACGAAATCCTGTATAAAGCATATCATAATCTGAGCCCAGGACAATCAGCTGGGCGCCCCGGGCCAAAAGCCAGCGTGTATGTTCAGGATTTATTCCCGTAGAGCCCCACCATTTTCCCGACTGTTGACATATTTGCGCTACTTTTTCGAAAGCTGCCATCACTTTTTCATGAAAAAAGTCATTGGGCACGCCATAGCTTTGAGAAAGATCCGCGGGGCCTACGAATATGCCGTCAATGCCTTCCACACAGGCGATTTCTTCCAGCGCGTCAATGCCTTCATAATCTTCAATCTGAATTAGAATGAATGTTTCTCTGTTCGCCACTTCCAAGTCGTCTCCATCCAGGCCATAACAAGTGTCGGCGCCCACGCCGTCCATTCCTCGACGCCCCAAAGGAACATATTTGGCGTGATACACGGCAAATTCGGCTTCCGCTTTTGTCTTGATATGCGGCACCATAATGCCGGCGGCGCCGTCTTCCAGGGGCCGAAAATAATCCGCATAAGAATCTTTGCGTATGCGCACAACGGCATCGCAATCGCCGGCGCGGGCGGCTAAAGTCAGGATAGCTGCTTCCTTATAGGAAAAATCTCTATGCTCCATATCCACCCAGACGCCATCGTAGCCCAGGCGGGCAATCATCTCCGTCACGCGCCACGAATAAGTGAAGCTGGGATCACAGATCAAAGCCACATCGCCACGGCGAATTTTGTGGAGAATTTTGCTTCGACGCATCTGAAAGCTCCTTTGTAGTCAGCAGATTTTGGGCTCAAATGAAAATTGATAAGAGAATTTCGCCGCTTTCTTTGTTCATTCCTGCTTTTCTCTGTCCTGGCAAAATAGTTGCGCTGGCGCAAAGAGCGCGTTAAAATCTCTTTTGTGTTGAGATAAAGGCAGTTGAAGAGGCAGGATTGTAAGGAGAGCTTATGCCGTATTCGCTTCGACGATTATTAATCGGCTCGCCGTTTCCGACGAGTCGGATGCAACATGAGCGGCTGGGGCCGATTGCGGGCCTGGCTGTTTTTGCTTCGGATGCGCTGTCCTCGGTCGCCTATGCGACGGAGGAAATTTTGCTTGCGCTCGTTTTAGCGGGGACGGCCGGCCTGCCCTACACGCTTCCGATTGGCTTTGCCATTGGCGTGCTCATCTTGATTGTCGCCACCTCCTATCGGCAAACCGTATTGCATTATCCGGAGGGCGGCGGCGCCTATATCGTCGCGCACGATAATCTGGGGATTACGCCGGGGCTGATTGCGGCCGCGGCGCTGCTCACCGATTATGTCCTGACAGTGGCCGTGAGCGTGACTGCAGGCATTGCGGCCGTGATTTCCGCTTTTCCGGAGCTTTTGCCGTATCGGGTGGGGATGAGCATTTTTGTTATCGCCTTTGTGGCGTTGATGAATTTGCGCGGCGTGCGGGAATCAGGGATATTTTTTGCTATCCCGACTTATATGTTTATTTTTTCGCTGCTCACCTTGCTGGGAGCGGGCGTTTATCGGGCGTATGCTTACGGAATGGCTCCTTCCTTGCCGCCAGAAGCCCTGCCGGCGCATCAGGCGCTGAGCTGGTTTTTAGTGCTGCGCGCATTTTCTTCGGGATGCGCCGCCCTGACAGGGATAGAAGCCGTGGCCAATGGCGTGCAGGCTTTTCGGGAGCCTGCTTCCAGGAATGCTGCCAAAGTCCTTTCGGCGTTAGCCATTTTATTGTTCGTGATGTTTATCGGCATTACATGGCTGGCCCGCGGCTACGCCATTGTGCCACAGGAGCATGAAACTGTTGTCTCCCAAGTGGCGCGCACTGTATTCGGGCGCAGCTGGATGTATTTCATCATTCAAGCTGCTACTTCTGTAATTTTGTTTTTGGCGGCCAATACAAGCTTTGCCGGCTTTCCCCGGCTGGCTTCGCTTTTGGCGCGGGATGGCTATTTGCCGCGTCAGCTGGCTAATTTAGGCGATCGGCTCGTTTTCAATAATGGGATTATTTTGCTTGCCGTGGCGGCGTCGGCGCTGGTCATAATCTTCGGGGGCAAAACACATGCCCTCATTCCCCTGTATGCCGTAGGCGTTTTCCTGGCGTTTACCTTGTCGCAAACGGGAATGGTGGTGCGCTGGTGGCGCCGCCGTGAGCCCGGCTGGCCGTTAGGCATTGTCATCAACAGCGTCGGCGCGTTGACGACCTTTGTCGTCCTCAGCATTATTTTGATAACGAAATTTGTCCATGGGGCGTGGATTATTGCCCTGCTGCTGCCGTTATTAGTCCTGGAGTTCCGGCGGATTAAACGGCATTATGAAGGCGTGGCGCGGCTGTTGCGGCTGGACAAGATTGAAAAGCTGCCAGTGCGGCCGACAACTGTAATTGTGCCTGTCGCCGGGCTCCATAAAGGCGTATTGCAGGCCTTGCGCTTTGCGCTGGGGCTGAATTGCCCGGTGGAAGCGGTCCATGTGGCTGTATCCGAGGAAGCGGCCGAAAAGCTGAAAAAACAGTGGGAAAAGCTGCAAGTGGATATTCCGCTCCAAATTCTGCCCTCGCCGTTTCGCTCGCTTACAGGTCCTTTATTGGAATATGTAGACGCGGCATTAGCCCGTGATCCCGAGGCTTTTGTTGCCATTGTCATTCCCGAATTCGTGCCCCAACACTGGCTGCATGCCGCTTTGCATAATCAATCGGCCATGCTGTTGCAATTCGCTCTGCGCTCGCGGCCGCGGGCAGTGCTGATTTCCATTCGCTATCTTCTGGGCGAAGCGCTCCAGGCGCAACAAAAGGCGGAAGAGGCCGCTTCCATTGTCTCACAAGCCGTAGAAACTCTGCCCGCTGAGCCTGCTCCCGCCGCAGGCACAGCTTCCGCGACAGCGGAATACAATCCGGAAAAAATAAACGGTTCATCTATGGGTCCGACGCCCGAAGACAAGGCCGGAAGGCCTCAATAGTTCTTTTACTAAAATGACTTCAAAAGCTTGGGGGGGAGAGTTCAGACAGTACAACAAAGAATAAAGATTTGTGTGCGGAAAAATTATGAAAAAAATCGCTCGTTGGCTGCACTGGCTGCAGCCGGGCTTAGGGGTTAAACGCTGGCTGCTGGTGCTCTTTATAGGGCTCGGTCTCGTGGGGCTGGGCACTTTGTTAAGCCTGAACTTGTTCTGGATAGATCTCGTCAGAAGCATCGGCAGCACTGAGAGAGCCAGTATGTTAGGCTGGCTGCTTCTGGCGCTGGGCTGTCTGCTTGTCTGGACATCGTTTTGGGCTGTAGTGCGGAATATCGCGCGGACTTTTGCGCCCCAAGAAGAGGCGCTGGCCGAACGACTGCGCCAGCAACGGCGGCGAGATAGCGGCTATCGGATTGTGGCTTTAGGCGGGGGGACAGGATTATCGTCGCTGTTACGGGGGCTCAAGAACTATTCTTCAAATTTGACCGCCATCGTCGTCGTATCCGATGAGGGCGGCAGCTCAGGCCGTTTGCGGAAAGAATTGCCCAGCCTGTCTTTGCCTCCTGGCGATATCCGCAACTGTCTGGCGGCGCTGGCGGACGAAGAGCCGCTGATGACGCGCCTTTTGCAATATCGTTTTGATGAGCGGGCGCCGGAGCTGGGAGGCCACAGCCTGGGCAATTTGCTTATCGCCGCCCTGGAGGATTTAACAGGGGATTTTCAGGAAGCGATTCGCGAAACGAGCCGTGTTTTAGCCATCCGCGGCCGCGTGCTCCCCTGCACCCTGACAAGCGTTCGGCTCTGCGCCTGTTTACGGGATGGGCGCCAGATCATCGGAGAAACAAATATCAGTCAGGCTGGGGGGCAAATTGATTATGTGTATCTGGATCCGCCGGCTCCGGAAGCCTTGCCCGAAGCCTTAGAAGCCCTGGCCCAAGCCGATCTCATCGTGATGGGCCCGGGAAGCCTGTACACGAGCGTTATTCCTAATTTGCTGGTGCCAGGCATTGCCGCCACGATTGCGGAAGCGAAAGCGGCTCGTGTCTATGTGTGCAATATTATGACACAGCCTGGGGAAACAGATCACATGACAGCCGTGGATCATGTGCAGGCAATAAGGCGACATGTCGAAACGCCGCTTTTTGAATATGTCGTGATGAATTCCCAACAGCCGGGGCAGGAAGCCCGCGAACGATATGCGGCGGCGGGAGCAGAGTTTATTCAGCCAGATGAGGAAGGCATTGCCAGATTAGGATATATTCCTGTTATAGGGGAATTGCTGGCCGAGGATGGCTATGTCCGGCATCATCCGGATCGTCTGGCGAAATTGCTCTTGGAGCTATTACAAAAGGAATAGGAAAGAATTGTGGGGGAAGTGAGGCCAGATAAAAGGCAGAGGAAAAAGGGAGCGAGGCAGGCTAATTTGGGAAGAAAAGCGATTTTAGTTGACAGGGGCGGCAGAAAGAGTATAATAACATACTGATTGGGTCAGTGAGGCGACTTTTTGTTCTGTAAATTTTTTAATTTGCAAAAAACAAAATAAGAATACAACAAGGAGGTTAGCTAATGGCGATTAAGGTTGGAATCAATGGATTTGGACGAATTGGGCGACAAGTTTTTAAGGCCATCTGGGAGCGTTTTCGCAATGACATCGAAATTGTAGCCGTTAACGATTTGACAGATGATGCCACGCTGGCCCATCTTTTGAAGTACGACAGCATTTACGGGAAATTTAAAGCCGACATCAAAGTGGGCGAAGATGTCGTCATCGAGGGCTATGTGTGCTCAGACTGCAAGGCAAAGGAATGTGCGGAGCCCTGCAAAGTGGGGACGCTGGTTGTGGATGGCACTACTATTTACAGTCTGGCGGAAAAGAATCCGGCGAATTTGCCCTGGGCGGCATTGGGCGTAGAAGTTGTGCTGGAATCCACGGGACGCTTCACAGAGGCGGAGAAAGCCGCCATGCATCTGGAGGCAGGGGCCAAGAAAGTCCTGATTTCCGCTCCCGCCAAGGGCGATGTGAAGACAGTCGTGCTGGGCGTCAATGCGGATATGTATGATCCGAAGACGGATCACATTGTTTCCAATGCGTCGTGCACGACGAATTGTCTGGCGCCGATGTGCAAGGTGTTGCAGGAGAATTTTGGGATTAAGCGTGGATTGATGACGACAATTCACAGCTATACAAACGATCAGGTAGTGCTGGATTTTCCGCATCGGGATTTGCGGCGCGCCCGTGCGGCGGCAATTAACATGATCCCCACGACGACAGGCGCCGCCAAGGCCATCGGCGAAGTCATCCCGGCGCTTAAAGGGAAAATGCATGGCTATGCCATGCGCGTGCCGACGCCGACTGGCTCCGTGACGGATTTGACGGTGGAGCTGGAGAAAAATGCGAGTGTGGAGGAAATCAATGCGGCTTTCAAGGCGGCCGCGGAGGGGGCGCTTCAGGGCATTCTCGATTATACGGAAGATCCGATTGTGCTGGCGGATATTGTGGGCGATCCCCATTCGTGCATTTTTGACGCGCTGAGCACGACCGTGATTGATGGCAATTTCGTGAAAGTGCTGGGCTGGTATGACAATGAATGGGGCTACAGCAATCGCACGGCCGAATTGCTCAAGATGATGGGCGAGAAGGGATTTTAAGTTCCCCGAAGGAAAGGAAACGGCGGAGTCAAACATTGGCTCCGCCGTTTTCGTGCGCTATCCCAAGACAGACACACAAGGCGTGTTTGATGGGAGGAGAATAAAATGAATAAGAAAACAATCAAGGATGTGGATTTGCGGGGGCAGACAGTGCTTGTGCGCGTGGATTTTAATGTGCCGTTGGAAAATGGGCGCATCACGGATGATACGCGCATTGCGGCGGCGTTGCCGACGCTGCAGGCGCTGGCGGAAAGCAAGCTCGTGCTGTGTTCGCATTTGGGCCGGCCAAAGGGCCAGCGCAATCCCGAAGAGAGTCTGGCCCCCTGCGCCGAACGGCTCAGTGAGCTGATGGGGAAATCCGTGCGGTTCGTGGAGGATTGCATTGGGCCGCAAGTGGCAGAAGCCGTCAGCCAGATGCAAGTGGGCGATGTGATATTGCTGGAAAATACGCGCTTTTATCCGGGCGAGGAGAGCAAGAAAGAGGAGGAAATGCTGGCATTTGCCCAGCAATTAGCGGCGCCAGCCCAGGCGTTTGTGAATGATGCCTTTGGCAGCTGCCATCGGCCCCATGCAAGCGTGTATGGCGTGACAAAATTCCTGTCGCCCAATGTGGCGGGCTTGCTCGTCGAAAAAGAAGTGGAGATGCTGGAAAAAGTCTATTATGCCCCGTCTGAAGGCTTTATTGTCGTTTTGGGCGGCAAGAAAGTGGAGGACAAAATCGGCGTAATCAAGAGCCTGTTGCCGCGCTGCGAAAAGATGCTCATTGGGGGCGCCATGACATACGCTTTCTTCAAGGCGAAGGGATGGGAAGTTGGCGCCAGCTATTGTCCGGAGGAAGCCGTCCAGCAAGCGCAGCAGATTATGGAGGAAATGAAGGATTATCTGGATAAAATGATCCTGCCGGTGGATTTGCATATGCAAAATGTGGCCGGAGATCATAGCCTGAAAGTGGCGCCGGCGGATCAGATTGAGCCGGGCTGGGATGCCCAGGATATCGGCCCCCAGACCGCCGCCATGTATGCTGACATCGTGCGCAAGGCCCGGACAGTATTCTGGAATGGCCCGATGGGGCATTTTGAGGTCAAGCCCTTTGACGAAGGCACGCTCGCTTTGGCCCAGGCGATGGCGGAATGCCAGGGCTTCACAGTGATTGGTGGCGGGGATTCAGTGGCTGCGATAACGCAGATGAATCTGGCGGATAAAATTGATCATGTGTCCACAGGCGGCGGAGCCTCGTTAGAATTTTTGGAGAAAGGCTCGTTGCCCGGCGTGGAAGCGCTGGATGACAAATAAGTCTGAATCAAGCTGTCTGTTGTGAAAACGACACAAGCAAAGCAAAAAGCGAAAAAAAGAGGGAAGAAAAATGCGCAGGCCCATTATGGCTGGGAACTGGAAAATGAATTGCGACAATCAACAAGCCTGTGAATTGGCATGCGGCATCGTGCAAAATATGGGCGATCCGGGGCAGGCGGAAGTCGTGTTGTGCGTGCCTGCCACAGCTTTGACTACAGTCGTGAATTGCGTTAAGGATTCGCCCATAGAAGTGGGAGCTCAGAATATGTTTTGGGCGGACAGCGGCGCCTATACGGGCGAAATTTCGGCGGCAATGATCCTGTCGACAGGAGCCCAATGGGTCATCATTGGCCATTCGGAACGCCGGGGGCGCTTTGGCCAGCTCGAGGAGGGCTGGACAGAGGCGCATCTGGCTTATTTTGGGGATAATGATGTCACAGTGAACGCAAAGACAAGGCAGGCGCTGACGAAAGGCCTGAAGCCCATTGTATGCTGCGGCGAACTTTTGAGTGAGCGGCAAGAGGGGCGAACCGATGAGATTGTGACAGCACAAGTGCGGGCCATTTTAGCCGGCGTTTCCGCCGAGCAGGCGCTCCAGCTTGTTATTGCTTATGAGCCGGTCTGGGCGATTGGAACAGGCGAAGTGTGTGATGCAAACGAGGCGGAACGCGTCTGCAAGCTTATTCGGGAGGTTGTGGCGGAAACATTGGGCGGAGAAGTGGCGCAAGCGATGAGGATTCTGTATGGCGGCAGCGTGAAGCCAGATAATATCGAAGGGCTGATGGCGCAGCCCAACATTGATGGCGGACTTGTAGGCGGCGCTTCGCTCAAAGTGGAGACATTCGTGCCTTTAATCAAAGCTGCGGCCGTCTCCGTGGCCTGAAAATTATCTGGGAATATGTTATGCCTGTAGTAAGCGGGATATTTCACAGCAATCAAGGCCGACATGATTAGCCTGCGAAAGCCCACATTATTGTGGGCTTTTTATTTTTTCGCCCTCAGCAAGAAGGATTTTAAAAGAAGGCGGAGAAAAAGAAAACGGTGAAAATCAAAAAGAAGTTGGGCGAGCTCAGCGAAGCCTGGAAAAGATTGTGTCCAATAATTTTTTCAGGTCAAAAAATTAATTTTGCCGACAGGAATTTTGGGGTTATGCCGAATTCAGACAGGAATATAGCACGAGTTCCTTTGCATAAGCTGTGTGATATGTTTGTGAACATCATCGAGCGTATGCTTACTGAGCGCGCTTTACAAAAAGCGCCATGTGGCGATTTGTCCGATGTGCAATGGGAGGGGCTGCTCTTCATCCAGCGTCACGAGGGCTGCGCCATTCGCGAATTGGCCGAAGGGCTGGGCGTCAGCCATCCGGCGGCAGTGAAATTAGTCGAACGCTTGATGGGCAAGCATCTAATCGAGCGACGGAAAAGTGCAACTGATCAACGCGTGGTGGAATTGCAGCTCAGCCCCGCAGGTCAGCGTTGTGTGGATTATGTGCGGGATTATCGGGCGCGCGGGCTGGAATACATCATGGCGCGTTTAGATAAAGAGGCCGCTGAAGCTTTGCGGCGGGGCCTGCAAGCTTTTGTCCAAGCGGCTCTGGACGGAGAACAGGCTGCCCAAGCCATCTGTTTGCGCTGCGGCACAGAACATGTCAATGAATGCCTGATTTATCAGATGTCGCAAAAAAGGGCAGAAACAGCGGAAATGGATAGCGGAAAGAAGGCCTGAATTATAATTGCGAGGCGCACATGCAGTATAAGCGGCACATTGGGGCAGGCTGCTCCCAAAGTCCGCTGGAAGGAAGCGCTCAGGGCGCACAATAAAAGAAAACTCCTGTAAATCTTATAGGCAGGGAAGCGTGAGCCCTATGCCCGAAATAATGGATTTGGCAGCGCCTGTGGAGCGTCTTTCGCCCTTCGGAAAGCACTTTTTCTTTGGCTATTATGATTTGCCCGCCGCTGACGCCCAGGGGCGACATTTAGCCTTGGAAGTGCCTTTCCGGGATCGTTTTCCCAGCCCGGAGGATGAGGCTGTGCTGGGCTGGCTGCCTCTGCCCTCTTCCCCATTCGCTGCCAAAGGCGCGGATTCTTTTATTGCCGACAGCGAGGCGCTCTGGCATCCGTTTGGCGAAACATTAGCCTGGAATTTTCAGCAAGCCTGTATGCTCCAATGGCTGCCCACACCCCACGAATGCCTGTACAACATTTTTGATGAGGAGGGCTTTGGCTGCGTTATTCATAATGTAGCCAGTGGGGAGCGCCGGCGGCTGCCATTGCCTGTGGCGAATGTGTCCTCAGACGGCACGAAAGCATTGTGTGTGAATATGGCCCGGATTTATGATTTTCGGCCGGGCTACGGCTATGAGGAAATGCCGGATCCGTTCGCGCAAGTAGCCGCTCCCCATGATGATGGCGTCTTTCTTATGGATTTAGCCACAGGCGCCAATCAATTAATTTTGTCTTTAGAACGAGCGGTGGAATTTCTGGCGGCTAAAGGCGAAGAGGACATCCTGGGCCAGAAAGTTGTCATCAATCATATTACTTTTAATCCCTCCGCCTGTCGATTTCTGTTTTTGTTGCGCAATTTTCCGGAGCGCGGACATCGCTGGCAGACATGGCTTTTGACAGCTGATTGTGAAGGCGAAGAAATGCGCTCACATCGCTGTTATGGCATGGCTTCGCATTATCACTGGCGCGATGATGCCACAATTTTGATTTATATGAACATCAGCCCCACACAAGCGCATCTTGTGTTGCTGGACGATGAAACAGGAGAAGCAGAGCCACTGGATCCCCAATTCTTCACTTTTGATGGGCATTGCTCTTTTTCGCCCGATCGGCTATGGCTGCTTTACGATAGCTATGCGCGCCAAGAGGAGGCGTCGGGGGAATATTTTCGGACATTGTATGTGTATTCTTTAATACAACGGGAAGGAATTGTCCTGGGGCGCTTTCGTTCGGAAGCGTTGCCCTGGGAAAAAATTGATTTGCGTTGTGATTTGCATCCTCGCTGGATGCCGGATGGAAAATCCATCAGCTTTGATAGCATTCATGAAGGCTTTCGGGGCATTTACTGGATGGATCTTTCGCCTATTATGGGCTGAGCGGAATTTTCAAATCAAATTGTAATATGGATACAGAATAAGAGCCTCAGAAGAAGCCCCCTGGCAAAATGGGGACTTTTTCTCTATGTTTGGAAGCTTGTTCAAAAGCGCCTATGGCCTCGGAACAGAATAAAGAAAAATTGAAAGGATAGTGAGAGCACATGTTAAGCGATCTGGAAATCGCCCAGGCTGCACCCAAAAAGCCGATTACAGAAGTTGCCGCAAGCATCGGGATTTTGGAAGATGAGCTGGAACTATATGGCAAATACAAAGCTAAAGTCAGTCTCTCCGTGCTGGAGCGTCTGGCAGAACGGCCCGATGGCAAGCTCATTCTCGTAACGGCTGTCACGCCGACGCCGCTTGGGGAAGGGAAGACAGTAACGACCTTAGGCTTAACGCAAGGGCTGCGCTACATTGGCAAAAAGGCGATTTCAACGATTCGCCAGCCCAGCATGGGGCCTGTGTTCGGGATTAAGGGGGGCGCTGCCGGCGGAGGCTATGCGCAAGTGCTGCCGATGGAGGATTTCAATTTGCATTTTACAGGCGATATCCATGCCGTGGCCGCCGCAAATAATTTACTGGCAGCCGCGATAGATGCCAGCATCTGGCATGGCAATCCTCTAAACATTGATCCCTACACAATTAGCTGGCGGCGCGTTGTGGATATGAATGACAATTTTTTGCGGAATATCATAGGAGGATTAGGCACCAAGAATGATGGCCGGCCCCGCCAGACAGGATTTGATATTGCAGTGGCTTCTGAAGTGATGGCGATTTTAGCCCTCGCGATGGATTTGCAGGATTTGCGGAAACGATTAGGACGCATCCAAGTGGCGTTTACATACGATGGCAAGCCTGTGACAGCGGAGGATTTGCAAGTTGCGGGCGCGATGACTGTGCTGATGAAAGACGCCCTTAAGCCTAATCTGATCCAGGGGCTGGATAATGGCCCCTGCTTTGTCCATGCGGGCCCCTTTGCCAACATTGCTATCGGCACGAATTCCATCATTGCGGATCGGATTGCCTTAAAGCTGGGCGATTATGTTGTCACAGAGGCGGGCTTCGGCGCGGACATGGGCGCGGAAAAATTCCTGAACATAAAATGCCGTGTGGGCAATATGCATCCGAATTGCGTCGTGATCGTGGCGACAATCAAGGCCATGAAGCTGCATGGCGGCGCGTTCAAATTCCCGCCGGGCAAAAAGCCGCCGCAGGAGGAAATTGAGCGGCCTAATCCCGCGGCTGTGGAAAAAGGCGTGGAAAATCTGCAGAAACATGTGGAAAATATGGTGGGCTTTGGCTTGCCCTGCATCGTCGCTATTAATCGTTTCCCCTATGATACGCCTGAGGAAATCAAAATTGTTGCTGAGGCGGCAAAAGCCGCTGGCGCCATGGCGGCTGTGGAAAGCCATGTCCATGCGAAAGGCGGCGAGGGCGGCGCGGAACTGGCGCACGCTGTTGTGGAAGCCTGCGAGCAGCCCACGAATTTCCGCTATTTGTATGATCTGGAGGAGCCCATCAAGACAAAAATTGAGAAAATCGCCACACAAATCTATGGCGCTGATGGCGTGGATTATGAGCCGGAGGCGGAAAGAAAAATTCAACTCTTCGAGGAGCAGGGCCTTTCTAATCTGCCCATCTGCATGGCCAAAACGCATCTGTCTTTGAGCCACGATCCCAATCTGAAAGGCCGGCCCCGCGGCTTTCGCTTGCCCATTCGCGATATTCGGCCTTCTGTAGGCGCAGGCTTCCTGTATCCCCTGTGCGGCACGATGAGCACAATGCCTGCCCTGCCCTCGCGGCCCGCCGCTGTAGATATCGATATCGACGAAAAGGGCAACATTGTGGGGCTGTTTTAGGCGTTAGGATTGCTCTTCGCAGCTTACGCTACATTTTAACATAATCTGATTTCAAAACGAGCCGGCGCCATTAGCGCTGGCTCGTTTTGTGTATGAAACCAATAATTATTTCGCAAAGCAGGAGAACAAATACATTTACAGCCCGATAAGCAGGAGATATTTCCGCGGAAAGCAAATTTTTAGAGAAAACTTTGAGGCGACTCACAATGGATTTGCGACGCGTGACAGAAATTATCATTGGCCTGGCTCAGGAGGCAGGCGCCATTGCCTGGAAGCAATTTGGCCATGTCCAGGGCTCGCTCAAATACGACGGCTCGCTTGTCACGGATTGTGACGCGGCCTGTGAGGCTTTTTTGCGGGAGCGCTTGCAGCGTTATTTCCCCGAACATAGCATTTACGGCGAGGAGATGTCTTGGCAGGGCGCGCCCGAAAATGAATGGCTGTGGCTTTTAGATCCTATAGATGGAACAAGCAACTTTATTTTTGGGCTGCCTATTTGGGGCGTGTCCATTGGCCTTGTCCATCAGGGCCAGCCTGTCGCCGGAACTTTTTATATGCCCGCCACGCAGCAAACCTTTTGGGCCTGGCGTGGGGGCGGCGCGTATTGCAACGGCCGCCGTCTGCAGATCTATCATCCTGAGGATATGAAGCGCACAGATCTTGTGTGCGTGTCCAGCACTGTGCTGGAACGCTATGAATTTTCGTTCCCGCAAAAAATTCGCTGTTATGGCAGCGCCGCCCAGGCTTTGGCTGCTATGGCGGCAGGCAGCTTTGCCGCTGTTATTCACGATAACTGGCATTTGTACGATATCGCGGCAGGCTTGCTGATGTGTCAGGAAGCGGGCGCTGTAATCACAGACGAATATGGCCAGCCCTTTTCTTCCTTCGCAGGGATTGCGCCTCACGAGCATGTGCCCATGCTTGTGATTGCGGGGCCCTCCATTCACGCCCAGATTTTGCAGGGTGTGCGTCGCCAAGCCAACGCTTAAGGGAATATATCTTGCGTTATGCTTTAAGGCTCACACAGAAACGAGGGAATGACAATGATTGATGTTGTCTTCGCCTTCGATGTGGAAGATGTCGTTAATCCGCCCTCAGATGATGCTGTGAAGAGGCTGGCGGAAATTTTTGCAGAGGAAGATGTGCCTGCATCCATGTTTATAGCTGGCGAAAAGGCGCGCGTTTTGCGGCAGCGGGGACGACACGATGTTATTGCCGCTTTGCGGCTTCATGAAATCTGCTATCACGGCAATTATTGGGCCGATTTTCCCATTCCTGCGCTTGTATATGGGCAGCAGCTGAGCTGGGATGAAGCTGTGAAATACGCGCTCAGCGTGGAATTGCCCGGCCTGCATGATGTGGCGGAAATTACAGGCCAATTTCCAGTTGCCTGGTGCTGCCATCAGGCACAACAAAGCCCGCCTTTGCAATATGCCCTAAAGCTGGCGGGCGTGCGCTGTTGGGCGGGCGGGCCCCGGGGCTGGATTATGAATTGGCTCTCCTGGCCGCGCAGCAATTGCACGATTTCCAGCCAGGGCTCCTGGAGTCATCGTGTGGATTATTTGCAATTTGATCGTCTGAAGCCGCCAGCCGATCCGGAAGCGGATTTGCGTGCCGTGCAAAGCGAATTTGAACAGATGGCGCAGGAAAAGGATTTTATTACATTTTTGGGCCATCCCGTGTGCTGGATTGCCGCGGAATGGGCATTGGCCGAATGGGCTATTTTGTTCCGCAAGGGCATTGCCGGGCCTTTTCCCCGCCCAGCGCATTTTATCCCCCAGCAGCCGCGATCGCCTGAAGATCAGGAGGCGGCATTTGCGTTTGTACGGAAGCTCCTGCGCTGGATTAAAGGACTCGGCGGCGTCAATCTCACTAATTACACACAGCTTTGTGAGCGCGAGGAAGAAGATCCTGTGCTCTGGCTGACATGGGAGCAGACAGGGGAGCTGGCGCGGCGCGTGCTAGCGGATTTCAATTATCAAATAGCCTTCGGCACAAGCTTTTCCTGCGCCGATTTGCTGGGGCTGTTTTGTTTTGCCGTGCAATACGCCTGGCATAATCATTGCTGGCCTGAGCGCTTGCCTGTACAGCGCCTGCTTGGGCCCACAGAAACGCCGCTGCATTTGAACGCGCCTTTAACGATAAGACGCGAAGATATTGTGGCGGGGGCGTTAGCACAATATGCTCTGATGATGGATGAACGGCGTATTGCGGGCAAGCTTCGCGCCAGCTTCACGGAAATAGGCCCCGCGGAATTATTGCATGTGCTGGCGCAATTTGTCGTGCAAAGCCAGGCCCAGGGCGCCATGCCGGAAGATATCAGCATTCCTGCTGTGCCGCTGTTCCCCCGGGCCGTCAATGAGCCCGCCATTACAGAAAGACGATTCGGATCTACAAGCTCCCCAGCGGGATTGAGCCTGGAGCCGCTGTGGGAGATGTTGCGCTGGCAATCCTGGAGCTATCGGCCCGCCGTGCGCAAATGCGAGCAGGCGCGCTAGCAAGCGCAGGGGGAGCATGTAATTAAACACAGGATGTCTTTCTTGAGAAAGCCATTTCAGAATTGGCAATCTATGCGTAATTGCTTGCCTTTCATAAAAGCCGATTAATGTTGATGTCGTGTCTCTGTCGTCGTTTTGTATGCGAAATGAAACACAGGCCGTCTGCTGCAGGCTTTCTCGTATAAGGAGCATTTTTTCGCGTGCTTAATGGCCCGGCAGTGCCGCCGTGGGCCCCGGGAAATAATCCTGGGGCGAAAGCGCTAGATAGGGCGGCACATTCACGAGCTCCACGCCAATATCCATTGCGGCCGTGAGCAGCACGCTCCAGATTTTCCCCGTCTGCTCCGGCTGCGGCCGGACTATTAATTCGCCGCGTTCGGGATTGCCCGGCGGCGGGCCGCCAGCTGCGGGCGGCGCCCCGGGAATCAATGCTGCGCCGGGATTATGGCCCTGGAACAGCGCGGCGATTTTTTCATCCGGATCTAAAACAACGGCTCCATATGCGCCCGTATGCACGCCCAAGAGCTTCAAACTAAATTCACGTGTCCCCCGGGGCACAAGAAAATAAAAACGCGAACGTCCCACGCCGCCAATGCGAAAGCCGGGCACTGTCTCCACAACAATTTGCAGTTTGTCGCCAGATAATGTCCAGACGCCCCGCTGATCGTCCATAATGATGACTTTAAATACATCTTGCTTTTGGCCCGACAGCGGCACTGTGAATGTATGCTTATCATCTGTGCTGCATTTATCTTCCGCCACGACGCGCCCCTGAGCATCACGGACTTGGAAGACAGCGAATTCGGCGCGTTTCGTCATCGCGCCATGAGGCGTGCGTATAAGCGTCAGGACAGCTTGCGGCTCCTTAAGCCGCACATAGAATATTTTCTCATCTGGCGCCCGGACATTATGCCGATCGCTCGTGGCTGTGCGCAAAAGCAGCGAAGCCATGCTTTCCGGGCTGCCATCCAATACGCTCAGCCCCTTATCGGGCAATGTTCGCGCATAAAAACGCTGCAAGTCGGCCAGAATGCCATTTGTAAAGAATAGATATTGCGCCAGGCTTTTGCCATTGCCTGTAGGCGAGGCTGTCATCGCCGCGGCAAAAGCTTCGCTTGCAATCCGCAGCAGCCGCTCATTATTCGTCAGGCGGCCAACATAGGCTAAGGGACCAATAATGAGCAGATTGAGCGACACAGAGGGCCGATACAGCGGCGTCCCATCGGCTTTTGCCGAATAAGGCCAGCCGCCGGCTTTTTCGTCATAACATTTCGCTGTCCATTCGGCCGCTGCCGTTAAAGATTTAAGCACAGCTGGATCATTTGTGGCCTCATGATAGGCTTGCAGGCCTCCCAACAAAACGCCAATTAAAAACAAATTATTCCCGACAGCGCCGGGCTCATCGCCAGCATGATCTCTGGGCAGCACATGCGGCCAGGCCCCGCCCTGATCAAATTTTTGCTCCCGCAGCGCGACAGAGGCGATTTTCCCTGCTGCCTCCAGATAGACAGGATCGTATGTCAGCTTATATACAGCCATAATGGAGCGCAGCGACCAGCCGGCCGATCGTTCATGTGTCCCCAGCGCTTTGAATGTTGGCGCCATTGCATACGCCACATGCTCGCCAAACGCTAGCGCCGCCTCCATTGCCCGCGGATTGCCCGTGAGCATCCAATCATCCATCAAGCCATCGCACCAATTATGGCCATTGGCAGCCGTGTACATCATATCGTAGCGACACGACCAGCCAATCCGTTCTAGCTGTTCTGTCCACATCCCCGTATGGCCAATAGAATGCGGCGGATTAGCGCCTACATTCATGGGATCAGGATAAAACCAAATTGTATCCACATCGGCGCGATGTTGGGCAGCTATTTTGGCCCAGCGGAAGGCCTCCCGATCGCCTGTGCGGGCAAAATGCATAAATAAGCCATGCGCCAGATCATATTCATTATTGCCCCAATTGCGGCCGCGCTCGCCAAACCAATCGCCATAATTTAAAAAGCCATATTCGCGTTGCCGCTCTTTAGTCGCCATATATAAGCGGAAGCTGTCTGCCACCCATTTATCCCATACGGCGAATTGTTTTTCCTGGGGCGGCGCCAGGGGCCCCAAAGCCTCTGTTTCCGCATAATAGCTTGCCGGAATCACAGGCACGACAGGCCATTGCGCTTCCGCCCAAATTTCCTCAGGACGCATTCTCCCTGACAAATCCAAACTGACTTTTTCCGTGAAAGCCATCCCCCATTTGAGACGATATTTGCCTTCACAGAAGGGGAACATCAGCCAATAAGGCAAATCCTTGCCATATTCGGCGGAGGGCTGTTCTGGAAGCAGATGGAAAACGAGCTGATTGTCCTGCACGGCTAATCCTTTGGGCCAGCGCTGCCAGAAATCATGCAGCACAGCACAGCCGCCCTGCCACGCGATCACGCCTGCGCCTTTTCCTTGCCCTGTGCTTAATGTATTTTCATCCCATTGCATCAGGCTGCTGGCTGGGCTTGGAGCTAATGTTCCTTCGGACTGCCATACAAAAAGACGCGGCTGACGAATGCCGCCCTCCGGAACGAATTGCAACTGCAAAGATGTGAAATCTGTAAACTCTGTTTTCAAATAATCATTCAGCGTTGTTAAGGCAATTTCCACAAGCGGCGTGGCGGCACGGCGTGTTAGCCGTAAGATATAGCGCAGATATGTAGCCCCGTCAGCGGCTGTGAAGGAGCCCTCCTGCCGAATAACTTCTTTCATAGGGCCCTTTTGTTCCACAAGGCGAGAAGCCTGCTGTGAGGCAAAAAATGCTTTCCCCTGCTCATCCACAAGCACAAGGCGTAATTGTTCAGGCCGCGGAAGGGGGCTTAAGGCGGGCGCTGTGGCGGCACGTGTGATTTGATTGCCAAATTCGACGATGATTTCCCGCTTCTCGCCAGCTCCTAAAGGCAATGCTGTATCTATCAAAATCCATTTCAGGCTGTCATCAGGCCAGAACGCTGTCGCTACAAATTGCGCGGGGATTTCGCGATTGCCAGCCAGGAGTCGAATTTTATCCAAATTGTAGAGCGCTCCTTGCGGCAGGGGGAAGCCAAAACTAATAATAGCCGCCTGGCGGGCGATTTTGGCTTCCTCTAAAAGCTCCACGGGCACACGGCGCCTGTCCACATTGCCCGGCCTGTTCGGCTGCCGCCCCTGACTGTAATAACGAACGCTCGGCCTTTCACGGCCAAATTGTATTGGCTGAGCAGGACGCACTTCCTCTTCGCGCAGACCCTTGTCGGAAAGCTTTTCGTAAACGACTTTATCGCCAAAATAGCGAAATTCTTGGGGCGAACGCTGAGAGCCGCCGCGCCCAAGCGGCAGTTTCGGCACAGATTGTGTATTGAAGGGAAGCTCCGCTACAACATGCGGCGTGCTATCGCTTTTGCCGCCTTCTTTTTGGCTGAGCAAATGCAGCCCCACAGGCAATTTCCCCGCCGCCGTCTGTTTGAAGGGCGCATCAATCGCCACATACAATATATTGCCGTCCATAGCAATGCGGGCGCCTGTATTGCTATTGTCATGGCTGCCATAAAATGTGAAGCTTAAATTTTTATCGTGAAAAATGAACATTGTATCTGTGCCCCCATGATAGGGATCCACACGGCCTGTTTGGGGATTGTTGTCCAGATCAGCATAAACAATAAATGTGCTGCCCATAAAATCTACAGGATGAGCGAATGTGATTTTCAACAGGATGCGATTCTCGCCTACATGGCAGCCTTCTAAGGACAAGATGTCCGGCGCATGTTTTTGGGCTTCTTCGGCTGTGAAGCCAGCATTAGGGCTGCGCGCAATTGTGATAAATTCTTGCTTTACATTGGGCAACAAGCCTAAGGCTGTTTCAATATCGTCGGAAATGCCGTCGCCATCTGTGTCCGCAGCATAAGCCCAGCTGCAAGCTATGACTAGCAGACTAAAAGCTAAAAGATAGCTGCGCATTTTTAATGCCTCCTTACGGCTAATCTATTATTTAATTTCTATTTCTTATGCCGCTTTCCTATGGCAGGAGACAAACATTTTTTGATGAAATTATCGGGATATTGTGTTATATCGGAGGAGCTAAAGGATGAGAAAGGCGTTATTTGTGCTCATTGGATGTCTATCTGGATGGGGCGCTATGCAGGCGCTGCAGGCGCAGGACGCCCATTTTCTAGCGATACGCGTATATGTGCCTGCTGGGCTGCCCACAAATGTCGTTCCTGTATTAGCCTCTACAGATTGGCCAACGGCGGAAAAAGTCTGGGGCAAAAAGCCTTCTGCAGGCTTGCTGAAAGCCTGGGAAACGATTTCCGGGCGCCCGCGGCCTGTATTAACGCAAATGAATATTGTCGCCAATAAATATATGCAGCTGGCACTTTTGCTGCCCGCTGAGCCGGCAGGAGAACGGCTGATACGCATTTTCCCTGAGGCCGCTTTGGCTCCGGCGCAATTTCCCCAATTAAAAGTGGCCTCCGACGCGGGCATAATCACAATTTCCAATGAGACATACGCCATCACACACAATCCAGCCCAAAATGGCGGCCTGCCTTCGCGAATCGTTTTCCCGCAAACGGGGAAGATTTTTGAGACATTTGTTTTCAATGATCGTGTGTATAGTAAACAAGAGGGGCTGGGGGGCTTTCGATTATGCGAGGACAAATCGCCTACAATTTTTCTGGCGGCTTCCGGGCCCTTATATGCAGAAGTGCATGTGCAGGCGCGATATCTTCAGGGCGCAAAAGAGCCTTCCAGCCGTCCGTATGCCCGTTATGTTTACAGCTATTTTGCAGGCCTGCCGCTTGTGCGTATTGCCGGAGAAATTACGCAGCAGGAAAGCTTCGCCTGGAACGAATTACATTTCTTTGAATTGCATTTTAAAGACGATTCTTTCAGCCATTGGGCGCATAGCGAATCGGAAGGCTTGCAGCCTTTTCGCGATGATAGCAAGGGCTATTTCAGCCCTTCTTGGGGGCTGCTCAGCGATGGAAAAAATGTGATTGGCCTGCTGGGCGCAGCGCGCATTTATGATGGCAAAAACGATTATGGCCGTTATTTGCATGGCCCCTGGATTGCCTGGGCTAGCCTTACACAACAATTTGCCCTGGATGTATGGATTGGCGCAGCAGATGATGCTATAAGCACAATACAGCAAGCGGCTGCACAAAAGCTTGGCGTGCTGGCTGGCACTATTTATACGCCGCAGCTTTTGTCGCAAATTGCAGAAATACAGCGGCGGAGCCAGAAGCAGCCCTTGCTTGCCTGGCAGCTTTCTTTATTGGAATCTGCTTTGCGTCAGCAACAAATCAGCCTGTCAGAAGCAGAAAAAGCCGCTGCCGTGATTTTAACTGCTAATGCTGCTAAAAATAATCAATTTTTACAATTAGGGCCGCATAAGCTGTCTCTCATGTCAGCCAGTCGATTGGCCGCGGCCTTTTCTGTGCCCCAAAATCGGCTTATAAGCCTGTATGATTTGCGTTATCGGCGGGAATTGCTCGCTGCGCCCGCTTTGTTTTTCCGCCTGACGCTGCGCAATGCAGCGGGCCGTACGCTGACATTGGACAGCACGGATTTTGTGTTAAAGCAGCCGGCAATTTTGGAGAGCCCTGTATCAAGCCGTGTACAAGCGCTAAGACGCCCGCCCGTATGGCAATTTGTGAGCCGCAAGAACGACATCATCGGGGGCTTGATTGTAGCTATGCAGCCTCAGCTCCTGGACAATCAATTGCAATGGGCGCTCAGCATTAATAATCCGCGGGAAGATTGGACTCTGATTAATGTTACAGCGCCTGTGTTGCAGGCAGCGCCTTTAGATAATATGGCAGATGATGTTGTTCTGCTGCCCAATGGCTTTGGACGCGCTTATCCTGTTTTAGCCTGTCCTGGCTACAATGCCCGCTATCCCAGCCATGGCGCCTGTATGCAATTTATGGCTGTGACAGACAACATCAGCGGGCTATATGTGGGCTATCATGATCCGACGGCTTCCACAAAACAGTTGCACTGCGATCCTTCAGCAAGCGCCAGCGGGGGCGGCGTGGGCTTACGCTTTGAAGTTCCGGCGCCCGACGCCACTGTGATGGGCAATGATTTTGCTCTGCCGGGACGATTTGTTTTAGCCGCCGTAGAAGGAGGCTATTTCCCGGCCTGTCAGCTTTATCGGCAATGGCTGGAAAAACAGGCTCCGTGGTGGCCGGAGCCCGGCCGCTTTTCGCGTTCCGATTATCCGCGCTGGCTTACGCAGATTCAAACATGGGTCTGTTGGGGCGCCGGCGAAGCCAGCAAGACAGTAGAGCCTACAAAGGCTTTTGCAGCGGCGATGGGGACGCCGACAGCCCTTCATTGGTACAACTGGCATGTCATTCCCTTTGATAATGATTATCCTCATTATTTTCCTGCCAAGCCAGGCTTTCGTGAGGGCGTGCGCGAGCTGCAGCAAGCAGGCGTGCGCGTCATGCCCTATATTAACGGGCGCCTGTGGGATACTGATACCGAAAGCTTTAAGACAGAAGCCTATCGTTATGCGACAAAACAAGAAGATGGAACGCCGTATATTGAAATTTACGGCTCCAAAGAAAAATTAGCGCCGATGTGCGTCCACACGCGCTACTGGCAAGAAAAAGTGCAAGAAATTGTGATGCGACTCGTGGAAGAGGAAGGCGTGGATGGCGTGTATATTGATCAAGTGGCGGCGGCCGCGCCTGTGCTCTGTTATGACAAAAGCCATGGCCATCCGCTAGCAGGAGGCCACTGGTGGGCGGAAGGCTACTGGAAAATGCTGGGCGAATTGCAGGAGAAAATTGCTCGTGTCCATCCAGATAAGATGCTGACAACGGAATCCAATGCGGAGCCTTTTGCGAAATTTTTTGATGCCTATTTGATGTGCAATTCTAATAGCGATTACGAAGTGCCGCTCTTTCCAGCTGTATATGGCGGCAAGATTTTGATGTTTGGGACTTATATGGACAACAAAGATTGGGATGATTTAACGCTGATGGCCTTACGCCAGGGGAAGCTATTTGCGTTTGGGGCGCAATTATGGTGGAGCAATCCCGCAATTGTGAATAACGCTTCCGCGACAAAATGGCTGCGGGATCTGGCGCATCTGCGTCAGCGTGTAAACGAATTTTTTGTGCATGGCCAGATGGCGCCCCCGCCTGTGTTTGCGGAGCCGATAGGCATGCTGACAACAGAATGGCGCTCCTGGGGGCCCGGAAAAATATTAATTCATACGCCGGATTTGTGGGCCACAATGTGGCGATTACAAGATGGCCGGCTCATGATGCCACTAGTGAATCTGCCCAAACAGGAGCGTGTGATGACATGGCAATTTAATCCCGTGCGCTATGGCTTAAAGCCTTCTGCAAAAATTAGAATTGAACGCGTTACAGCCACAGGCGTGTCCGAAACGATTGTCAAACAGGGCGCATTTAGCCTGCCCCTGAAGCTGGGGCCGGCGGAAGCGACAGCCTTGCTCCTTAGCCCCCAATAAGGCCGGAGGACATATGCGTTCGTTATTATCATTCTGGGGCCTCGCCCTGCTGAGCCTGATGAATGTTGTGGCTTTTGCCGCCACATTGCCTCCTGTCATTCGCGGCGCCAATATCGTCTGGCTTCGTGTGGAGCCCGGCCCCTTGCAGCTTAAGCTGCTGAAACGAGATTTAAACATTTACGAAGACAAGGACATCCTGCAGGCGCGCTTATTCGATGCCCAGCGGCGGCTCGTTGCTCTTCTGGAGCTGGGAGACGATGGGCTTCCCAAAGGGAAGCCGGCGGCTGAATTGCAAATCGCCGAAGCTTCTCTCCCCCAGGCTCTGGCGGGCACATATCTGCTGCAAGTAAGCGGCAGCGGCGACTGTGTATGGGGCCTGCAGAGCAATGCGCCGGGAGCTGTTGTGCAAAGCGTTAAGGAAATTCTGCTGAACGATGGCGCCGCCCGCGGGGCGCTATATTTTATGCCTCCCGCCGAAAAATTCACTATTAAAGCCCAGGCGCTGCACGATCCCGGCCGCCAACAGATGCCTCTATATGATGAGACACAGCAGATGTTGAAAATGTTTAATCTGCAAGAGACAAATGTGGATGATGAACTGGAAGTGCCCGCGGGGCCCCGCCGCGGATTGTGGCGCTTTGACATTGCGCATATGGATGTGAAAATTAGCTGCAGCACGCCGCTGTATTGGACGCTGGACGAAAGCGCCTGGCACGATGTCAGCGCCACACGCTGGATGCTTTTGCCCTATCGGCAAGCGCGTTATCTGCAGCCGGGGCAAAGCACACAAGCGACATTTCATCTGCGCAATAGCACAAAAGCCGAAGCCCCCTTTACAGTCCATGTGCAGGCGCCGCCGGAAGTGCGCGCTGTGATTACGGAGCCGCTCCTGCCTGTGACGCTAAAGCCAGCGGAAAAGCGTGCAATCCTTGTGTCCCTGACTTTATGGCGTCCTGCCCCTGCGGGATCTGTTTTGAATGTTACAATCATAGCCTCCTGTGAAGCCAATCCCACGATTACGGCCTGTGCAGGCGTGGAAATCCGCGTGGGGCCATCGCCTGTCCGACAGAAACTGAATTTGCCTATCGTGCTGCGGCCGTATGAACATGAGAGTTTCCAATTCGGCTATGCGCCGGATTATGAGCCTAATGAGATTTATTTTGATCCGCAGAATCGCCCTTATATACGCCATCGGACCGATAATCGGCACATGAGCGAAGGCATCCAAGTGCTGGAGCAGGGGCGCTGGCAATTGCGTTCTTTTGTGGAAGCGTTGCGCTCCCGCTATCCTACATTTCAAGGCACACAGGAAGCGGCTGGATTTAATGCGGCCAAAATTGCGTTTGATGCCGACGGCTGGGCTTATACAATTTTGCGGATAAAAGAGGCGGAAGGCTTCCATCGTGTGCTGTTAGTCACGCCAGACAGAGGACATTCGTGGCAAATTTATGAGCTGCCCCGAGGCGATTTTGACATTGAACAATTTACAGGGCACAATGCTCTTTCGCAGCCGCCGCCTATTTTGTGTTATGCCCAATATAAGGCGCATCCGGCACCATTTGCCGCTTATCATGATTTGCTCTTATTTTTGCCCCGCAAACAAGCAGGCAAGCTCATTCTGGGCGAGCCCGTAAAGATAACGGATAATTGCCTGGGCTCCTGCCAGCATTCCGGCGCGCCCGCTTCGACTGTGACATTGCACGGCAAAACGCATATTGTCTGGGGCGAAATTGCGCCGGAGGACGCGCCAGGCGTGCCCACTTATGTTGCGACATACGAGCATGCGACAGGCCAACTACGCAAAAAAGTGCTTCTGGGCTATGCGCCGCCCGTCAATGATGTTCATAATGTCCCGGCGATTTGCGCCGACAGTCAGGGCTATTTGCATGTCATTTTGGGCGCGCATGGCGAGCCCTTCCAGTATGTGCGCTCCCTCAAGCCCAATGATGCCCGCGCCTGGACGCAGCCAGAGCCTGTGCTCACGGCAGGATATGTCGATGAGAACACAGATGCAGATGGCCGCGGAAGGCAAACATACTGCTCGCTTGTATGTGGGCCGGATGACACTTTGCATATTGCCTTTCGGCAATGGCGACGGAATGTGGATGATTTTCATCCCGGCTCTATTTATGCCGCTCTATCTGTACAGCACAAGCCGAAAAATGGCCCCTGGAGCCCCGCCCAGCCCCTTGTAATCCCGCCCGTCTCTGGCTATTCCATTTATTATCATAAGCTCACAATAGATCGGCGCGGGCGCTTGTATCTGGCCTATAGCTATTGGACGGACAATATTTATCAGCAAGATTGGCTGGAATGGTTCCACAATCGCGCTATCATCACTTCAAAAGACGGAGGGCGAACCTGGAAGCTATTAGAAACGAAAGATTTTTAGTTTCCCCATTGATATGCGCCAATTATCAATGTTGCGTCTTCGCGGAACATAAATATTGAGGCGTGAGCAGTCGTTGCAGCGCTTCCGATTGTTGCAACATCATTAATTCTGCCTCATTTTACGAAAAGCGATTTTGCTCCCGAACGCCTTCTCGCTGCTGTGTAAGCAAAAATAGCTGTGTTGGCTTCTTATTTTTTTCTTTTATGTTTGCTGGAATTTCAAAAAATAGAGGCAGAGAGGAAATTAAAGCGGCGATCTTTCCCGGCGAGGGCCTGTAAATCATTGACAATAGCTTGCAGCCCCAAAATTGTGCAGGACATCGGATCCGTGGCAAGCCGAACAGGAAGCCCCAAATGCTCGGCCATATGTTCAGGCAGCCCTTTGAGGAGGGCCAGGCCTCCTGTCAAGATTATGCCGTTCGCGCCCAGCTCGGCGCGGGCTTTCGGCGGCAGCTCCTCAATTATCCAGGCGATTTCATCATAAAGCGGCCGCAACGCTTCCGCCACGACAACAGGAATGTCATCCAGTCGCACATCATAGGCCTGCAATTCATCTGTGGATGTGGAAAAGCCATTGCCATTAGTGGGGCTGAGCAGCGGATCCACTGTGCCAACCTGGATTTTCATTTCCTCAGCTGTTATCGTGCTGATACGGATATTCTGCGTGCGTTTGATATGGCGCACGATAACTTCATCAATGAAATCGCCGCCGACGGAAGGCGAGGCGCCGACTGTTATCAGCCCCATCGAAATCGCCCCTATATCACAAGCGCCGGCGCCCATATCCACGACAAATTGTGTCTCCACAGTTTCAGGGGACACGCCAGCGCCTAAAGCCGCCGCTAGCGCTTTGGGCACCATATAAATCCGGCCTCCGCCCGCCGCGCGTATGGCATCCTGCAGCGCTCGCTGCTCCACAGGCGTCGCCGCTGTGGAACAGGCAGCGACAACAATCGGATTGAGCAACGGGCGACGGCCCAGAGCTTGATGGATGTAATGCCGCAGCATCATCACTGCGGCTTCAAAATCCGCCACGACGCCGCGCCGTATCGGCTGCACTACGCGCACGCCCTCAACATTCCGCTCCAGCATCCGCCGCGCTTCCAGGCCATAGGCCACAGGACGCCTTTGCTTTTCGGCATACGCGACGAGCGCCGGCTCCCGCACCACAACGCCACTGTGCTTTAATGATATATGCACATTGGCGGTGCCCACATCGATAGCCAACTCTTCAGCCCATGGCAGATTCATCAGCGCTCCACTGACTCCTTGCCCAATTCAGCCTCTCAAAAGGTTCTTTTGCATGGACAAATTTACATTTTAGCGCATTTGCCTGGCTTAAGACAATCCCCTGGACGTTTTTCTTGGCAAAATCTCCCCATCTTTATACGCCATTGCTCCATTTACAATTGTCCCCCAGGCGCGTCCTTTGAGACGACGGCCGGCAAAGGGCGTATTGCGTCCCCGCGATAAAAATTGTTCCGGCTGAACAATCCATTCCGCTTCTGGATCAAAAAGAACGATGTCTGCGGGACTGCCCGGCTGTAAGCAGCCTGCCGGCAAGCCCAAAATGCGGGCCGGGATAGAGCTCATCCGGGCCAGCAATTGGGGCAAGCTGAGCTGGCCTGTGTGATACAATTCTGTTAATGCCACGGCTAACGCTGTCTCCAGCCCCACAACGCCAAAGGGGGCTGTAGCCAGATCTTGCGCCTTTTCCCAGGGAGCATGGGGCGCATGATCCGTGGCAATCACATCGATAATCCCTTGTACGAGCGCGTCTCTGATGCGCTGGCGATCCGCTTTCCGCCGTAAGGGCGGATTCATTTTTGCATCGGCGCCATATGCCAAAACAGCTTCTTCCGTCAGACTGAAATAATGCGGCGCTGTCTCCGCCGTTAAACGCTCCTGCCAGTGCGGCTTGGCCTGGCGCAATGCCTCCACGCCTGCCGCTGTGGAAAGATGGGCGATGTGCAATTGTGCGCCAATGTGATGTAACGCTAGCCAGTCTTGCAACGCCTGGCTCTCGGCTGTATCGGGCTGTCCGGGCAAGCCCAATTGACGGCTGATGTCGCCCGCATTAAGCGGCGCCCCGCAGCTTAAGGCCTTATCTTCACAATGCGCAATAAACGGCATGCCCGCTTGCGCCGCTGCCTCCAAAGCTCTCTTTCGTTGTTGTTTTGTCTGTAAAGGAAAAGCATCATCTGTCACTGCCACACAGCCCGCTTTTTTCAAAGCGCCAAAATCCGTGAATTTGTCGAGCTGATTGTCTTCCGCTACAGCGCCGATCACATATACACGGCAAAAGGCTTCCCGCTGGATGATTTCTTGGACAGCTTGAATGCGTTCGGGCCTGTCCAATGGCGGCTGCGTATTGGGCATGCAACAAATTGTCGTGAAGCCTCCCGCCAAAGCTGCCTGTGTGCCTGTAGCGATTGTTTCCTTGTGTGTCTGGCCTGGCTCGCGCAAATGCACATGAAGATCCACAAGGCCAGGCGCCACGATAAGCCCTTCCGCCTCCACAATTTCTCCTCCAGCTTCTGCTTCGCCTGGAGGATAGATGCCTACAATTTGTCCCCTGGCGATTACGATATCAGCAGGCTGTGCTATTTCGTGGCAGGGATCTATGACAAAGCCGCCGCGGATTGTGATGGCTTTCATCGCTTTTCAGGAAGCAAAAGCCCTCCGGAAACGGAGGGCTTCAAATTATGCTGTAATGATTAAGCAAACAACTTTTTAATTATGTATGCTTCAAAAAGAAGGAGCAAGCCGCATTTTCCCGACCGCGATTCTATCTTTAACGGCGTTGCGGGCGTTTATTTTGTTGCATGCACATCCACGCGCGCTACTTGCGGCAGCTTCTGATTTGCCGGATCCGACACAACTAGTGTCACTGTATAGAATCCGGGCTCCATAAATTTCCATGTCACTGTTCGGCCCGTTGCGTCCTCGCCGATGCCATCCCAATCATCAAAATCCCATTTATAACGAGCCGATATATTCCCCGGCTGTTCTGCTGCCGTGAATGTAACTTCTTCTTCCACTTTTACAGTACGATTCGGGCCAATTTCTGCCTTCAAAGGCGGATTTTCATTGACTAAGCGAACACGCGCCACCCACATATATTCCGGCACATCCCCAAAAATCGCGATTTGCTGTAGCTCTTTAGCCTCCTGGAGGCCTGGCCCACTGCATTTTTCCAGGGGGATGATAATACGTGCCCACCCCTTCGCCAATTCCAGGACATTTTCTATGGGCATTAACGGAGAGGAAATTTGTCCTTTGTCCGTGACTAACACAACGCGCACTTTTGTTATCATCGGCGGCTGCTCCGCCGGCCCCTGAGGCGCCATTCCCGGCATTCCGGGCATCCCGGGCATTCCTGGCATTCCCGGCATCCCAGGCATTCCTGGCATTCCCGGCATAGGCATCCCGGGCATCATTCCAGGCTCTGCCGGCACTCCTGGCCCCCCGGGCATTCCCGGCATTCCCGGCATTCCCGGCATTCCCGGCATTCCGGGCATCCCAGGCATTCCGGGCATCCCTGGGGCGCCCGGCGCACCCGGCATCGGAGCTCCCGGCATCCCAGGCATAGGCATCCCCGGAGCCCCTTCCATCCCGGGCATTCCCGGCATGGGCACTCCTGGGGCGCCCGGCATCCCTGGGGCGCCAGGCATCCCTGGCATTGGAGCGCCTTCCATCCCGGGCATCCCAGGCATCGGCATTCCCGGCGCGCCCGGCATCCCAGGGGCGCCCGGCATTCCGGGCATTCCGGGCATTCCGGGCATTCCCGGCTCTCCTGGCATCCCGGGCACTCCTGGCATCCCGGGCATCCCGGGCTGTCCTCCCGGCTGAGCTGCCGGCTGAGCTGCCGGCTGAGGCTCATGTGGCTTGACAGCCAATTCTATAAAAGATCCAGAAAGATTTTGGATAAAAGGCGTAAAATCTAGGGGCTCTTTGAGCTTGAGGGCTCCGCCTTCGTGCAATCCTGTTGTATCAATCCGCAAACTATCTTTGTCAAATAGCTTTTCGCTCTTGTCCTGCTTGATTTTTCCTGCCCCCCAGGGCACTAATTGCACTTTGTCCAGCGTGCCCCCATAAATCGTTACTTCCATATCTGCCCAACTCATTGTTCCGACTAAAAGGAAACACAAGAGAAGGAAAAATGTCCCCACGGTTTGGACTTTTGGCATGAGCCCACCTTCTTTACTAAATGTTCCGCTAGTATAGTGGCGCAAAAGAAAGCGGCTGTCAAGATAATTCATATTTTATATTTTATATGTGTCGATTTTCTTTTCTTCAAAAACTTCTTTAGTTTTATTCGGCGCGGACAGCGAATTTCCTCTTTCGCATCCGCTCAGGACATAAATAATTGCACAATTTCGCTATGCAGCAAAAAGCCCCGCGCGGGCGTTAAACATAAATGTTGTCCCTTCCAATAAGCTAAGCCGGCTGTTATAAGGGCTTTAATCTGGGGCTCATACTGTTGCGAAGCAACGTCCATTTCCGAACAATAAGAGTGCCAATCAATTCCTTCGCTAGTGCGTAAAGCCAGCATAAGCTTCTCAAAGGCACGTTGCTCAGGAGAAAGAAATTCCTTTTGTGCCAGAGGAGGCGCTAGCCCTGCGCGCACGCTTTGCAGCCATAGATGGGGATTGGGCTCCATCGTAAAACGACAGCCCTGCACAAAGCTTGTCGCTCCGGCGCCTAATCCAAGATATTCTCCGTAGCGCCAATAATT
>CAZUOJ010000013.1:0-11363 GCA_964622325.1 uncultured Armatimonadia bacterium | reverse complement strand
GCGAGCCATTTTCGTTTCGTTTGGCCGGGCAGGCAATTAATTAAATCCACGGAAAGATTGTCAAATCCCGCCTCCCGGGCTGCTACAACGGCGTCCTTTGCCTGTTGGGCTGTATGAATTCGGCCCAGCAATTGCAATTCGTCATCGTGCAAAGATTGTATGCCAATGCTAATTCGATTGAAGCCCGCCTGCCGTAAAAAATACAGCTTGTCCAGACTAATTGTTTCCGGATTGGCCTCCAGGGAGATTTCCGCCTCCGGCAAAACAGAAAAACATTGCCTGATTTTCTGCAGAAGCGCTTGCAAATCTGCCGCCGGATAAATTGTCGGCGTGCCGCCGCCGAAATAAATCGTCGCCAAAGGGCGCTCGTTGTAATTTTGGCTTTGACGACTAATTTCCTGCTGGAGCGCCTGGAGATAATCCCGACGCACATTTTCGGGCGCCACAATAGAATTAAAGCTGCAATAGGCGCATTTGCGGAGACAAAAAGGCAAATGAAGATATAAGGACAGGGGCTTCATACAATTCAGAGGCTTTTTGCCATTCAGAATTTCAGGCCCATAGGCTCGGCAGCAAAAATGCGCGTATCCATCAAGCTAAGATTTGGGGCAATTTCCGGGACAAAATCCATCTGTGATAGAATGTGTTTTTCCAGCTCCACGCCGGGCGCTATTTCAATCAATACAGGCTTGCCATTTCGCAGCTCGAAAACAGCTCGTTCTGTGACATATAAAACTGTTTGGCCTTTTTCGGAGGCATATTCTCCGGAAAATGTGATATGTTCAGCCTGGGAAACAAATTTGCGATGGCGGCCTTCATTAACAATTTTGAGCTTTTTTTCTTCCACAGCAATTTCCAGCCCTCCCGCTGTAAATGTGCCGCAAAAAACAACTTTACGAGCTGTCTGCGTGATATTAATAAAGCCGCCGCAGCCAGCAATACGAGGCCCAAATTTGCTTACATTTACATTGCCCTGCGCATCGGCCTGCGCCATCCCCAAAAAAGCGATGTCCAAGCCGCCGCCATCATAAAAATCAAATTGCGCGGGCTGATCCACAATGGCTTCGGGATTGGCGGCGGCGCCAAAAGATAAGCCGCTGGCCGGAACGCCGCCAATGGGCCCCGCCTCCACTGTTTGTGTGAGCTGTTCCACAAGCCCCTCTTCATTAGCCACAGCCGCCACGCCTTCGGGCATGCCGATGCCTAAATTAATAATGGCTCCCGCTTCTAATTCCAAGGCGGCGCGCCGGGCAATAATTTTCCGCTCATCTAATGGCAAAGGCGGAATCGTCGCCAGCGGCACGCGCAACTCCCCGGAAAAAGCCGGATTATAGGCGCAGGCAAATGTTTGTTCATGCTCTTCGGGCGTGGCCACAACAATAGCATCGACAAGCATCCCTGGCACGCGTACGAGTTGCGGAGGCAATGTGCCTGTAGCAGCTAAGCGCTCCACTTGTGCGATAACAATCCCGCCACAATTATGCGCGGCCTGAGCCAAAGGCAGCATATCGCCAAACAAAGCCTCGCGCTCCATCGTGATATTGCCACGCTCATCCGCTGTCGTGCCGCGGATAAGCGCCACTGTAATGGGCTGCGCCCGATAGAATAGCCATTGCCGTCCCGCAAGCTCAATCAGCTCAACAAGCTCCTCCTGCGTTCGTTCATTCAATTTGCCTCCGCCATAACGGGGATCCACATATGTTTTTAAGCCTATATGTGTGATCACGCCTGGACGTCCTGCCGCAATGTCCCGATACAACTGACAAATGACGCCCTGGGGCCAATTATAGGCTTCCACTTTGTTCTCGATGGCGAGCTTTCCCAGGCGGGGACAAAGCCCCCAATGCCCGCCAATTATCCGCCGCAGCAGCCCTTCATGCGCGAGATGATTAATCCCGCGCGTTTCGCCGTCCCCTTGCCCGGCGGCATATATAATTGTCACATCACGCGGATGGCCTTCGGCCAGGAAACGACGCTCCAGGGCAGCCGTCAGAGCTTCAGGATGTCCTGCCCCCACAAATCCCCCTATGCCAATTATCGCTCCGTCTGAAATGAGCTGAACAGCTTCATCCGCAGAAACAACTTTGGGCCTTTTCATCGCTTTCCTCATATGTCGCCTTGATGACTTTGCCTGCCTTTTTCAGCAATCGGATCTGTGCTACATATACAAGCCTCCATTTACGGAAAGCACATGGCCTGTAATATAGGAAGCTTCTTCAGAAGCTAAAAACAACGCCGCATACGCAACATCCTCTGGCGCCCCAAGCCGCCCCAGCGGAATTTGCTCTAAAACACGCTGGCGAGCCTGTTCGGGCATAGCCCGCGTCATTTCTGTGTCAATAAATCCAGGCGCAATGCAATTGACTGTAATGCCCTTCGCTGCCACTTCCCGGGCCAATGATTTGCAAAATCCAATCAGGCCCGCCTTGCTTGCCGCATAATTTGTCTGGCCAAAATTGCCTGTCAGCCCCACAACGCTGGAAATAAAGATAATGCGGCCATAGCCGCGCGCTATCATATGTTCTAATACGGCCTGTGCGCAATGAAAAGCCCCTGTAAGATTGACGCGCAGCACAGCCTCCCAGTCTTCAAAAGAAAGCTTACGAAGCGTGCGATCGCGCGTAATGCCTGCATTATGGACAAGGATATCCAGCTGGCCCAGATGTTCCAGCACGGCGGCGATCATCTTGTCCACAGCCGCCCGCTCTGCCACATCTGCCTCCCAGGCAAAGGCCCGACGGCCCAGATTCTGAATTTCCTGCACAATTCCTCCCGCTTCACAGGCATTGTCGCGTCCTGGCTCTGTCACATAATTGAGCGCCATGTCACAGCCTTCCCGCGCAAAACGACGGGCAATGGCAGCGCCAATGCCGCGGGAAGCGCCTGTAATCAGAGCGCAGCGGCCGGATAAGCGCATTTTCACTTTCCTCCTTGCATTCCAGGGGATTTGATTGTTTGCCCGTTCAGCTCCAAATGGCTTCCTTCAGCAATTGTCGCCGCTGCAATTTTGCCGCCCCGGATGGAGACAGCAGCAAAGCGGCCTGTGAAGCGCAATGTGCCCTCTGGCGTAGCCAGAGATAGCGGCTGAGGCTCCAAACAGGAAATAAAATAATCCGGGCCATTGATTGTTTCGACGCGTAAAGCCACTGTCTTCGCGGCCTGTTCCTCAGGCACAGGCAGGGCCCGAAGGGAGCGTACAAGCTGTTCCCCCGGAGCATGGCCTTCAAAAATCGTGGCGAAAACTGTTGGCGCCTTTTCATTGGGATGTCGGCGTACAATGTAAGGCAAAATAGCGCCCACATCAGAATTACGATAATCTCGTTGCCCCCAGCCCTCGCCAATAAGGCTTTCAAAGCCCTCCTCATTATTCCACAAGGCTGTGAAAAGCCACTGTTCATCGATTTTCCACGTGATTCGCCAGGGCCCGACATTTCGGGAGCGCCGGATATTTTTCAATTCTTCAGAAGAGCCCAATACGAATTCGCCAGAATATTTCGTCCATTGTTCTGTTGCCGTCACAGCCTCTAAGCCTTTGATGCGCACATAGGCGCGATCATTAGGATCTTGCGGATTATTGGGCCAATACAGCACGGAAACAGGCACAGCTGTGGCTTTGCCGCGCAGCCAAAAACTGATTTTGTAATGGCCGCCCCAGACGCCTTCATAGGCATTGGGGCCAATATAGCCATCCGAATCGCCAATAATTAAGGCCACATTCATCATTTCTTTGCCGGGCTGGAGCGCCTTCAGATAGGCACACGCGTCATCTGTGCGTCCTGTTTTGGCCTGTCCGAATTCTTTCGTCCCATCCCCCTGATATACGCCCCAGCCTACAAGCTTGCCATTGGCGTCTATTTCCGTAGCGGAGGAATTGCGCACAATTTCGCCTTCGGGCCCCACAAGCGAGACATCATCCACATAAATTTCTGCGCCTGGCTGTTGCAGGCCCAGCCGGATACAGAAACGGACTTTGCGCGGCGCATGTGTGTCTCCTTCTGTAGGCGCCGGCATATCTACTGTATAGGTGTTATTGGGCCCATGAAACACATAATCGTGACGCTGGCCGCCATGCACACGGAAAATGTCTAAAATGTATTGCCGTTTCGGCGCATGTTCCACTTGCGCCACTGTACGCCGATACAATGTGGCTTGGGGATAAGCCTGGGACTCGGCCTCCATCATTTTAATCGGGGCATAAGGCGCAAAGAGCAAGAATTTTCCCCCTCGCCCCGGCCCCCGCTGCTCCAGGCCGTCTATCATCACAAGATTATGGGCAAATGTGCGTCTTGTCATATGGCTTTGGGGATGATCCCATAGATAGCCTAAATCGGAAAGCAATTCCTTGCCTTGCTGCCAGTAATACAAGTTGAGGCTGTCATAATGATGATGTCCGCCCCAATCGCTGGCGGACAAAATCAGACAGCTATCGCGGCCTGTATCCCCGCTTCGCAAATAGCCAAATTGCAGCACAGGGAAGACAATATCTGGCAATGTAAGCGGGGGCGTGGAAACATTTTCCAATCCGGGCCGGCGCAGATAAATTGCCGTGGCTCGATCGCCGCCGCTGAGATCCGGGCCCGCTACTTCTTTCAACAAAGCCAGATATTGTGGATTTTCCGGATAATTTGCCGCCATCAGCTCAATAAAATGCGCTCCCAGCGCGCTTGTGCGATGGCCGTCTGCAAGCGGCGGATAATACAAATCTCCCTGCAAGCCATTAAACATGGCTTCCCATACACGCTTATACGCCGTGTCATGATAGAGATCTATCTTCTCCAGACGCTTCCCTGCGGCATCCTGAAAGCCTGGCGGATCGCTATAGCCCCGGAATGCCTGCCCCAAGGCTTCAATCCCCCCCAATGTCATCAGGGCATAACTATATGACTCTGATGTGCCCCCGTCAGCTAAAAACCAGCCATCCACTGTCTTCAGAAAAACATCCAGCCCAAAGCGCACAAGCAGAGGATGCCCCACTGCCATGCCGACAAGCGCGGCGGCTGTAGCATTCCCGACCGATTTGTTGTTCACATCTTTGTCCGCAACAAGAAGCACTGAGCTTTCTAATAACAAATCTTTCTCAATTTTAAGTTTTTCTTCTTCCGAAAAAATCGGCTGCCCCTTGTCTTGAGCCTCACAAATAAATTCGTACGCTTCCACAGCCTGTCGCACGAATGTGCCTTCCATTCCTGTGCCTGTCGCCCGGCCAGCTTGCCAATAGCCCGAATGGAGGCGCCGATCAGGCCCCTGCGGATTGGCTGTAATTTCTTCTTGGGGAAGATTATTGATATTCAGCGCCGCAAGATGCGGATCCATATCTGCATATTCGCCATAGCCCACATGAACAAGCCATTGAGGATATACATCTGCAAAACGAAGCAAAATGAGCCGGGCTCCGCGGGCATATTCGGCGTTCCCTGTAAGCGCGTAGGCTTCCGCCAAATCGCGGCACATCCTCATCATATATCCAACTTTACGAGCGCGGATGTTCGCACTAAAGCTCGGACGTGTCAGGAAGCCAAATAAGGCAAACGGCTGGCCGCCATAAAAGCTGATTGTTTGCCCGCCGCCGTATTTTGTCTTAAAGACAAGATTTTCCGGATATTGTTCATTGGGATAAGCAGCGCCGCAAACTTTGCATATAAGCTTGTCGGGATCATTGGCGTTCCATTGATAATTGCCGTGAGGATGGGCGGGCTTGCCCAAATCCCGACAGGCCGGACAGGGCGTAAACAATGTATCGCCAGGCGTGTCAGCGGGGATCATATGCCGAATGTAGTCTTCGTTGAGGCGCTGTAAATGCGCGCTGGCTATTTTTTCGAGGCTGGAGACATACGCTTTCGCCCAGCCATAACGAGCAATGTTTTGGCGGGCTCGCTCCAAATCCTCCGGCTTAATGACGCCAGCGGGATGAACAACTGTATGACGATATTTCTGCCAGAATGTCCAATCAAGCAGGGGCTCTTCAGCAGGCTGGCGAGGCGCAGCCCAAGAATTGCAAATGCCCAACGCCAGAAGAGCCGTTCCGATGATAAGCATTCCTGAAGGCATATTTCCTCCCGTTATCTTAATAATTATGAAGCGATGCCATTGCATACGATTAGCACATGTTGTCATTCAACAATTGTCTCAGGCTTAAATCAAAGATGTGTAATTTTGTCTCCGCCTCGAAAGGCATTTGTAGCACACTATAAGCGTCTGCTATTTAAGCTTTTTGATGTTGCAAAACATATTGATAGGCTGAATAGGCCGCGATAGTCGCATCGCCGACGGCTGTGCTAATTTGTCGCAGGGGCGTCACGCGAATATCGCCGGCGGCAAAAATGCCGGGCTGATTTGTGCGCATCAATTCATCTGTCAGAATAAAGCCATCTTGCATTGAAAGCAGCCCTTCCAGCCATTCTGTTTTGGCGATATGCCCAATAGCAATGAACACAGCGTCTATAGGCAAGACATAGATCTCCTCTGAAAGCACATTTTTCAGCTCCAATCCCGTTACAGCCTCCTCTCCTAATATTCGCGTTACGATTGTGTTCCAGAGGATCTTGACAGGGCTGGCAAATAGCTTGTCCTGCATATATTTTTCTGCGCGTAGCTCATTGCGCCGATGGATAAGATATGTCTCGGAAGCCAGATTAGCCATGTATAGCGCTTCATCTACAGCGGCATTGCCTCCTCCCACAACAGCCACAACTTTGCCTCTATACAAAAAGCCATCACATGTGGCGCAATAGGAGACGCCTTTGCCGCGCAATTCGACTTCGCCAGGCACTTTCAGGCTTCGGGGATACGCGCCCATAGCTAAAATGATTGTCCGTGTAAGATAATCTTCCGAGCCAGCGTATATACGCCAAAGCATGTCTGCGCGTTCAATTCGTTCGGCTGTGGCCATTACAAAGGGAACGCCCACGCCTTCTGCCTGTTTTTTCACACGTTCGGCTAATTCCCAGCCGCTGATGCCCTCCGGAAAGCCCGGATAATTTTCGATGACGGAAGCCATGGCTGTGGCGCCGCCCCCTCCGCCAAATGTATCTAATACAATAACATCCAGGCTATATCGTTTCGCATATAGGGCGGCCGTGCAGCCAGCGACGCCCCCGCCAATCACAATGCAATCATGGACGGCTTCTTCCATAAATGAGCTCCTTTTTGGCGATTTGCCTCTTCTGTATTCGTGTTTTGAATTTATAGATTTTTCTCTTTATGCACAGGCAGCCCTTCTTGGCCAATGACAAAAAGCAGGATTTCGTCATTCAGCCAAAGAATGCAAAAAGGGAATTATGAGGAGAGAGGCGACGATGTGGCAGAGCCTTTTACAAAAAGCCCTTGTAGCACTGATTGCCTTCCCCTTATTGCTCTTTGTGTTATATCATGGCAGCTGGGCGCTGCTGATTCCCCTGTGTATTGTGGCAATTATCGGGATGGGCGAATATTATTCTGCCACATATCGCAAGGGGCATCGGCCGGCTGTGTTGCTGGGCTTTCTGACAGGAATTTTAATTTTAGGCGTGACAGAGTTTTCTCCCATAGAAATTCGCGAAGCGGCGATTTTGGGCTTGATTATCGTAAATGTAGGCATCACTTTAATTTTACAATTTAACAATCGCCCGACTGATTCGGCTGTAAATAATTCCGCGATTACAACTTTTGGCGTAATTTATGTGCCCCTTATGCTGTCTTTCTTGCTTCGTTTGAGGCAGATTGATTTGCCTGCCGCTTTGCAGCATCCATCCGCGAGCGAATTCTGGCATCGCACGGCGGCTGCGTTGATTGCCATTGTGCCGATATGGCTTTCGGATACGGCGGCGATGGCCGTGGGCGGCGCCTGGGGGCGCCGCAAACTGGCGCCTGCGATTAGCCCGGGCAAAACATTAGAGGGAGCGGCGGCAGGATTTGTCACATGTGTAATCAGCACGCTGATTATTGGATTATGCATCACAATGCCCTGGCATCATGCGATTGTTCTGGGGATTTTTGAAGGCATCGTGGGGCCCCTGGGCGATTTAGGAAAATCCGTCTTGAAGCGGGATCTAGGGATCAAAGATTTTGGAAATATCTTTGGCGCTCATGGCGGCGTGTTGGATCGTTTTGATGCTGTAATGTTCAGCATGCCGCTCGTGTATTTGTATTTATGGCTGTTTTTTGTGCGTTAGGCATAAGAATTGGGGCTTAACAATTCCTTTAGCCTCAGGGCCCGTCCATCAAGGGGATAAAATGAGCATATTCCACAGGAGGGGGAAGCCCATGATTATTGGCGTTCCGAAGGAAATTAAAGATGGCGAAAATCGTGTGGCGATAACGCCTGCCGGAACGCATACATTGATTATGGAGGGCCACACAGTGCTTGTACAATCTGGCGCTGGGCTCGGAAGCGGCTTGCAAGATGAGGAATATCGCCAGGCAGGGGCGGAGCTCATCTCCGATCCGGCGGAAATATATGCGCGGGCGGAAATGATTTTGAAAGTGAAAGAGCCGCAGCCCAATGAATACGCGTGGCTGAAAAGAGAACATATTCTGTTTACATATTTGCATCTGGCTTCTTCGGCCGAACTGACACAGGCATTATTGCAGATTGGATTGACAGCGATCGGCTACGAGACAATTCAAACGCCCGATGGGCGGCTGCCGCTTTTGACGCCGATGAGCGAAGTGGCCGGGAAAATGGCGGCCCAAGTGGGCGCATGGTGTTTGGAAAAACATCAGGGCGGCAAGGGGATTTTATTAGGCGGCGTGCCCGGCGTTCCGCCTGCCCATGTTGTTGTCATAGGCTGTGGCGTTGTGGGGACGAATGCGGCGAAAATAGCCGCCGGAATGGGGGCGAAAGTGACTGTAATGGATATTAATCATGATCGTCTGAAATATCTGGACGATGTGCTGCCTGGCCATGTGAGCACAGCGTATGCCACGCCCTATGCGATTGCGGAGGCCGCTGTGACAGCAGATTTGCTCATTGGCGCTGTCCTTATTCCCGGCGCGCTGGCGCCCAAACTCGTTACAGAAGAAACCGTAAAAGCAATGTCGCCTTATTCAGTGATTGTGGATGTGGCCATCGATCAGGGGGGCTGTGTGGAAACAATCCGGCCGACAAGCCATTCCCAGCCCATTTACATCCAGCACGAAGTGCTCCATTACGCTGTGCCCAATATTCCGGCGGCTGTGCCCCGCACTTCAACATTTGCTTTGACGAATGCCACGCTGCCTTATGTGCGCAAAATTGCCGGCCTGGGCGTAGAGGCGGCTCTGGAGCAGGACGCTTCCATTTATGCGGGCCTCAATGTGCGCGGCGGCGAGATCGTCCATCCTGCCGTCAAAGAAGCCTTTCCTCATTTGGGAGCTTAAAATATCAGGACAGGGCCAGAATTGTGAACACGACGAACGCACAGAAAAGCATATAAAGGCCTGGCTCCTGTCTCACAAAAGAAAATAAGAGGCCTGAGAAAAAGCAGGCTGAGGAAGCGTCCTCAAAAGCGTGCAGCGCCCCATATAAAGACGGAGCGCTGCACATAAGCCCATAGAGGCGCAAACATCATGAGCCCATGAGGGCCCGCGCGACGCGGGAAGCCAAAGCGGCTTTGCGACGGGCCGCTGTGTTGGGATGAATGATGCGGCGCTTGGCCATTTTGTCCAGCACTTTTTGCGCCTCGCGCAGATAGTTTTGAAGTTCCTCAGGCGGGGCTGCGCCCAAATTATCCAGAACAGCGCGCCGGGCGCGCTTGGCGCGTAACTTCCACGCCCGATTCCGTTCGCGCCGCTTCAAAGCCTGGCGCAAGGATTTTTTCATAGAACGAGTCTGTGGCATAAGCTTCTGTGTCCTCCACTATCAGGCCGCTAATGGCGGCTCTTGCAATCAACGGACAAACATTATAACATTTTTGCGCATTATTTGGCAAGCCATATTGGCTAGAAATTAGTACAAAGGAGAAAAAATCCAGGCTATGGAGGAAGAATCGTCCCCCAGCGCTTCAGCTTACAAAGGCGCTTCTCGCAGTTTAGCCGCCGCGGCGATATTTATGGTGGCGGCGACATTTCTCAGCCGCGTCACAGGCCTCATTCGCACAATTGTATATGCGCGTGTTTTTGGCTTGAGCCAGGAATACAGTGTGTTTGTGCAGGCGTTTCGTATTCCGGATCTTGTCTATTTTTTGATGGCCGGAGGCGCGCTGCGCACGGGCTTTGTGCCTGTTTTTGCGGAATATCTGGCGCATGGCAAACAGGAACGCGCCTGGCGCACTTTCAGCTATGTGCTGTGGACGCTTTTTTTGCTGGCATTGGGGCTTGTGAGCCTGGGAATGATTTTTGCGGAGCCGCTGGCGCGTCTTGTGGCGCCTGGCTTTAATGAGGCACAAATTCGCGATTGCGCCCGGATGATGCGCGTGCTTTTCCCAGCGGAATTATTTTTTGTTTTAGGGGGGCTGCTGCAGGGCACGCTCAATGCTTACAAACATTTTTTGTGGCCGGGCCTGGGGCCTGTCATTTACAATTGTTTTATGATTGCTGGCGCCCTGGCGGCGCCGTACTTGTGGGGCATCAACACCGTCACATACGCTGTGCTTTTAGGCGCGCTCGTGGGCAATGTGCTGGTGCAAATTCCGCCGCTGCAACATTTCGGGGCCCGGATTGAGAGAAGATTAGATTTGCGCGATGAGGGCTTGCATCGCGTGCTGAAGCTCGCTTTCCCGATAATTTTCGGCCTGGCTGTGGCCGAAATAGTATGGGTTCTCATTACAGCGCTTTCCACACATGTGGATCCCATACGCGGGGCGGCCATTATGGAAAACGCCAATCGGCTGTGGAAGCTGCCTTCAGGGATTTTCGGGGCGGGCGTGGCTATTGCGCTTTTTCCCTCGCTGGCCGAAAAATATGCGCTCCACGATCGGCAGGGCTATGTGCGCGATTTTTCTTTTGGCATGCGCAATACTTTATTCCTCACAGTGCCTGCTGTGCTCGTGCTGGGGCTATTGCGCGTGCCCATAATTCGGCTGCTTTTGGAGGGCGGGAAATTTGGGCCGCAAGATACACAGGCAGTCGCAGATGTATTGTTGTGGCTGATGCCCGGAATGCTTTCATTAGCGATTGTGTATATTTTGACACGGGCTTTTTACGCCCGGCATGATGCCTTAACGCCTGTGCTGGCGGGCATATTCAGCTTAATAATATGTGTGGGAGCAGCCTTGCCCCTAATGCGTCTGGGCCTCCCCGGATTAAGCATGGCGACATCACTTTCTGGCGTGGCTAATGTTGTCATTTTGTTTTGGCTGCTCAAGCGACGCGTGGGGCTGCTTGATGGCCGCCATATCCTGCTTTCCTTTGTTAAAAGCCTGCCCGGCAATATCTTTTTAGGCTTAAGCTGTGTGCTTCTGCCTGCC
>CAZUOJ010000012.1:54058-56250 GCA_964622325.1 uncultured Armatimonadia bacterium | reverse complement strand
ATGAAAATTGGCATTATTGCAGACACACATGGCAATTTGGAGGGCTGGAAACGCGCGTGGGAAATTTTGCAAGATAGCGATGTGATTTTCCATTGTGGAGATGTGCTCTATCATGGCCCGCGCTTTGATCCTGTCGCCGGATACAATCCCCGGGCGCTGGCCGAAGCGCTTAATCAATGCCCCGTTCCGTTGCTCATCGCCCAGGGAAATGCTGACGCAGATGTGGATACATTATTTGTGCATTTGCCGATGCAAAGCCCCTATGTTTTTGCTCAAATTGAGGGAAAACGGATTTTAGCGACACATGGCCATCGGGAGCCGCTGGAAAAATGCGTGGAACGCTGTCAGATGTGGCGGATTGATTATCTCTTCACAGCGCACATCCATATCCCCCAATTCAATGTATACGGCTCGTTAATTCACATCAATCCTGGAACGCCCACATATCCGCTGGCCACAGAAAAAAAATTAGCGCGGCCCACATGTGCGGCTATTGTGGATGGCGATGTCCAATTTTGGGCGCTGGACACGGGAGAACATTTGCAAATGTAAGGGGAAATTTGCTCGAACGAAAAGCCGCCAGCCTGATCTTTTTTATATTTCATATTCCGCTGAATAACAAAAGCTGTAGGGCAGCCGAGATATTTTTGCCTAAAAGGGCTGCCGTATTTCTTCTTCTGTGGCAATTTTCAAGGCTTCCCCTGCCTTGCAGCGGCCGCTGAGAGCCAGCCATAGGGCGCGAGCGATGATTCTTTGCGCGGCCTCGCAATCCTTCATGGGCAGGCCCCTTGCGCGCTCCAGGCCTGTCACAAAAGGCGCGACATCTGCCGCCTTACGTACGGCCTCAAAATCTTTCCGATATGTGGGGAGGCTTCCCATTAAAGACATCGCCCTTTGGGCTTCCGCTGTCGCCATAAAACGCATAAAGCGCATTGTTAATTCGGGCGTAGGCGTGCTGCGCAAAGCAACGACGACTTCTGCCTCTATCGGCAAAGCTTCTTCGCCCTTTGTGGGCAATGGCGCCACTTTTATCGGCAGTTGGGGAGCCTTCTTTTGTAGCTCAACAAACAATTCAGGACCAGCAATCAACATTGCCAGACGCCCCTGGGCCAGGGCTTCTTGAAGCTCCATTTGCGTCCATGTCAAAAGCTCCGGCGGCAACGCGCCCGCCTGCTGCAATTCCTGCCAAAATGTCAGGGCGGCTTCTGCTTCTGGGCTTGTGAATTGCCAATGGCCCTGTTCATCACACAGACGCCCGCCTGTGGCGGCCAATATGTCCAGAAAAGCAGCCAGGCTTGCTTGTTCAGGAGCCGCTGGCAGTCCCAGCCCATAAATTTCAGGCGGATGGCTTAGCTTTATTGCCACAGCGCGGAGCTCGGCTAAGCTACGCGGCGGCGCTAGTTTCGCTTTTTCCAGCAAATCTGCCCGATAATATAAGGCGCGGGAACGGACAATCCAGGGCAAGCCTACAAGATGGCCGCGCGCATGACAGCGCTGCAAAATCGCAGGAATAAAGCCCTCCCACTCTCTGGGCTTCAAATATGGCTCCAGGGGCAATAATTTTGCGGCGTATTCCTCCAGCCAAATATCTGGCAGCACAGTCAAGTCCGGCGCGTATTGCTGAGAGGAGCCGCACCAATAACGCATTCGCACACGCGCCTGCTGCCAGTCCGCAAAAGAGAAATTTACACGACTTCCCGGATAGCGCTGCGAGAAAGCAGCCAAAAGATCACGCACGCCCTTCAGGCGTCGTTGGCCTGGATACTCCCAGGCCACAAATTGCAGGGTGTGGGCTTCCTGTGAATAGGCTACACAGTTCCATAATAATATGAGGCCACAAAAAAAGGCCGCCAGCAAGCGGCCTTTTTTTCTGTTAATGAATCGCATATAGCCAGAATTATCCCAGTGCTGATTGATTTTTATCTCTAACAGTTATCTTAACAGTTATGTCTTTGGGGACAGCTTTTACATAAAGCTTTTAGGCTTTAGGCTTTCCTCTGCTATTTTTTAGCGATTTGCTCTGTGACTTTCATTGTCACAGTGCCGCTGCCTTTTACTTTCATGGGGATCATTTGTCCTCCGCCATATCCGCCATAAGCGCCATAAGCGCCCATTCCAGGCATCATTCCCGGCATTCCGGGCATTCCAGGCTCGCCCGGCATTCCCGGGCCCATCCCCGGCATCCCCGGAGC
>CAZUOJ010000012.1:0-53958 GCA_964622325.1 uncultured Armatimonadia bacterium | reverse complement strand
CGTACTTCATGCCGCCGATCGGCCATCGGATCCAGCATCAGCCAGAGCTTGCCTGTCCATGTGTCCCCAACGCGAAGCTCCCGATCCGGCAATTCCATTGTCAGTGAGCCCAACGGGAAAGGCGCGTCTTCTTTATGCTTAGGGGCAATGGGCCCGTTGGGCTGGACGAGCATTGTGTAAATTTTGCCCATTCCCGACAATGTTTTGACTTCTTTGCCTGTTTGTGTCCAGCCCTGGACAGCACGTTTGCGAATAATTGCGGGGCCGCCGCTGCTTGTGTTCATCGTGTGATCAATGTATTCCGCTTTCAAAGTTGTGTTGAGCTCTTTAACGAGGGGCGCAATAAACGGATTGTTTGTTTTGACAGTAACATCTCGCCGCCCTTCGACTTTGTATGTATATTCCTGGCCTCGTTTATAATTAAGCCGCAAACGCACACTGCTGGGCGCCTCAAAATAGCTCAGCTCGTTTTTCAGCGTCACAGTGACAGAGGCTGTGCCCAAATTTTGGCCGGCCGGATTGCAGGCCACAGCTGTGATTGTATATGTGCCATCAGGATACACAGGCTTGCCATCTTTACGTTCAAGCGTATTCCAGACAAAAACATATGGCTTGGCGACAGCAGCCACATAATCGCCTTTTTGGCCGGGGCCCTCAATTTTGAAGGAAATCCAGCCGCTATCCGGATCAGGCTTTTGGGCCTGGATCTGCACAACGCCAGAAACAGTCTGATTGCTTTGCGGCGAAAGAATAGATACGCCTTGCGCCCAACTAAAGGCGCTCAAGGATAAACTAATAAACAGCGCCAACAAGAAGACATGATTTCGTTTAGCCATGGCGAGCTCCTTTCCACGGCATATTTTATGGCTTTTCTCAAATATCAATGAGAAAAACAACGCGCTTTTTCATATGTTCCCTGCTGTTTCGGCCAACAATCCAGCGTCTGCCAGCGCCTGACGCATTGGCGGCGCTAATTGGGTCCATGTGGCGTGCAAAGATTGCGGCACAACGCGCGTTTCGCCAAGCGTTGTCATATAATTTGTGTCTCCCGTCCATCGTGGCACGATGTGCAAATGCAAATGATCTTTTATGCCCGCGCCTGCTGGCTTGCCGATATTGAGCCCGATATTTGCGCCTTCGCAACGCAATTCCTGCTGCAGCACACGAAGGGCAATTTGTGCCAGACGCATCATTTCCTGGAGCGTCTCGGCAGCCAGGCTCACGAAATCGCCGTGATGTTCATACGGCACAATCATCAGATGGCCGCTATTGTAGGGAAAAGCATTGAGGATTAAGAAATTGCGATGCGCGCGGGCCAACACGCCACGCGCTTCATCTGCTGCCGGATCATGTGCGCATGCACAAAAAACACATCCCGTCTGATTATCGGCTGTGCTTACATAATCCATGCGCCAGGGGGCCCATAAATGCTTCAATGTCGGCTCCTGTGATGAGCCAAAATTTTTTCTTTCCTTACAAAAGCCTATATGCTTTTTTGTTATCCGACGACCAACAGCCTTAAGATGTGCTGGCCATATACACAATGTAATACAGGGCAGCTGAGCTAATCCAGACAATCGCTGAAAATTTCGTAATTCTTTCCAAAATTTCCTCGCGACTGCCTTTACGAAAGCGCGTGCTATCGGCTCCTGTGCCCATTGCCGCAGAAAAGCTCTCTGCTTTTGTTGTTTGTAACGTTACGGCTGTAATCAACGCAATGCCGCTAATAGCGGCGATTATCATCAAAATTGTGCGGAGAATCTCCATTTACGCTCCCATCCTCCAGGCATTATTCTGACATTATCGTTATTGCGACGATCTTATGGCTAATGTCTCATTTGTCTTTCTTAGTGATTTTACAGGATGATTAAGATAGCGTCAAGCTGAAGAAAAACATAAACACGGGCGAAAACATTTGCCCGTTAGAGGCAACACACTGGACAGATGTGTTCGCCCTTGCCATAATGTCCAACAATACATAGATTAAGCAGAAAATTCAGGGACAGAGGATACAGGAATATGCGCAAAAGCTTTTGGGGAAAGCTGGGATTTTTCAGCATTTTGTCCTATGCATTCGCTGTCATATCCGTAGCCTGGGCACTGACGCCCTTACATTGGGATTTTGAGCAGCCAGACGAGGATTGGGGGCCTTCGCCTCTGGATAAGGGCACAAAAAATGTCCGCATCAGTGCGGAACGCGCCAGCAGCGGCACACACTCTTTAGCCGTCACAGGGACGCTGCCCTCCAGCTTCGGCGTCACATATTTCCCCTGGGATGATTGGACAGGCTATACACAGCTCAGCTTTGATCTATATGTGCCCAGGGGAATCCCCAAAGAATTTGATTTATGGGTGTATCTGAAAGACAGGCAATATTATTGGTATCAGACAGCGCCCTTTCGCTCGCCGACAACAGGCAAGCCGCTGCCCCGCGGGCTTAAGCCAGGCCAATGGAACAAGATCACGCTGGATATTTCTTCCAGCTCCACAATCTGGCAGCCCGGAGGGCATCGCAAAGCCTGGGAGCGCGCCCTGTATTATCCCCGCGAATTTGGCCTAAGGATTTTTTCCCGGCAATCCTGGAGCGGCACAATTTATCTGGACAATATGCGGCTGAGCGGAGAAAAAAAGCCCTTAGGCCGTTTCACGCCCGGGCCGGCCAAGCTCTTGCCCTATAAGATTAAGCTGCAGGCAAACGCCTCACAAGTGCCCATGCTGCGCAAATTTGAGCTTACATTTCGTCTGCAGCGAGAATACGAGAATCCTTACGATCCGCAGATTGTAGATGTGCAGGGGCATTTTACAGGGCCGGATGGCAAAACAATCTCTATCCCGGGCTTTTATTATCAGCCCTATGAACGCACGCTTACGCCTGAGGGCTATGAAAAGCTCATTCCTGTGGGCGCCTCGTGCTGGAAAGTGCGTTTCGCGCCCTTACAGCAAGGAAAATACACATTTTATGTCAGCGTGCGCGACGCTTTAGGAGAAACGCGCTCGGAAGTGGGCAGCTTCATTGCCACAGCGCCAGCAGACGCCCGGGGGCTTGTGCGGATTAGCCGCCAGGATCCCCGCTTTTTTGAATTTGACAACGGCGAATTTTTCTTTCCCACGGGGCTGAATATGCGAGACGGCGGCGATCAGGCGGAACAGCAGAAAGGCACATATGATTTTGAAGTGTATTTTAAGAAATTTCACGAAGAAGGGCTCAATTTTGTGCGCACATGGATGTGCGCGTGGTGGGGGGGCATTGAATGGAGCGATAAATATCATTCCCGCTTTGATGGCGTAGGCCGCTATGCCCAATATAATGCCTGGCGTCTGGATTATGCCTTTGAGCTGGCTGAAAAATATGGCCTGTTCCTGGAGCTAACGCTCAATAGCCATGGCCAATTCCGGCGGGACAAATTTGATGCCGAATGGGAATATAATCCCTATTCCGTGCGCAACGGCGGCTTTGTGGCCAGCCCCGCAATGTTTTTCACAAGCCCGCGGGCGCGGGAGCTGACAAAACAACGATATCGCTATATTGTCGCCCGTTGGGGCTATAGCCAAAATTTAATGGCCTGGGATCTGATCAATGAAGTGGATTTAGTGGAAGGCTATCAACGGGATAAAGTCGCCGCCTGGCATCAGGAAATGGCGCAATATCTGCGCAGCATCGATCCCTGGCAGCATCTGATTGTCACACATATTTGTTTGTATGGCTTTGGCGATGAGCTGTGGCAATTGCCAGAGATTCAATTTGTGCAGGCGGATGCCTATTGGAAAAGGCGTGATATCGGAATGCTGGAATGCTGGGCCATTCGGCAGCGGCATCCCAAGCCCTTTGTTATCATTGAATATGGGCCCCAGACTGTTTCCTTGCCGATTCCTTATGAGCGCTGGATACAGGAGTTTCGCGTAGGCTTATGGGTGGCGAATATGCTCCCCGGGGCGGCCTCCGGGATATTCTGGTATCATGACGCCTGGCTGCAGCACAGACTGTTTGAATATCATCGGGGGCTCATTGCTTTCAATAAAGGAGAAGATCGACGAGGGCAAAATTATCGGCTTTTGGCAGCGACGATTACAGCGCCAGGCATTCCGGAATGGCGCCCCACGCCAGAAGAACGCCGCCGCGGCGAAAAAGGCCCCCTCTTGAATGTCATCGCTCTCGGCAATGAACGACGCGCGATGTTTTATTTGTATCATTTTGACAATCTGGCTTTTCCCAAGCCTGAAGACATTCCCTCCGAAAAACGCGTCAAAGAGGCGACTTTAACAATACAGGGCCTGGCTGATGGGCCTTATGTCGTGGAATTCTGGAACACAATCAAAGGACAAATTGTGGGCACACAACAAGGCGCTGCGCAGGGAGGAACGCTTGTGATCAAGCCGCCGGAATTTGCCGCCGATCTGGCCGGCAAAATTAAGCCAGCGCCTGTTTCCCAGTAATCGTTGTCTGTCTAAACATGATCTAAGCACAAAGGCAGGCCCTGTTCTATCTAGCCTTTCTGTCGCCATGCAGCTGTCAACAGCCTTCATGCTTCCAACAGGGCCGGACAGACGGGATTGGGATAATCAAATACGCTTATTAGGGGACTGCCTGGCAACAGGAAATGAGGCGGAAAATAGGCGTATGCTGCCAATGGCGCCCCTCTTTTCCTGTTATACTATTGAGCTCCTCAATTCCGGAAATAGCTTTTGCGAATCATTGAAGCACAAATTGGGCTTCTGCCTGCGTTCCTGTCAACACATCGCGGATGCGCACAGTCCATAGTCCGGGGGGATCATTAAGCGCAAGGGGCATCCGCAATTCGCCCTGCCCGGCCGGCAGCAATTGATTGAACACATAGCAGGGGCGGCTCTGGCCGTGCGGATTGAGCAATTCAATGTGCGCGACATGATCGCCTAGACGATGAGTGCCTGCAGCTTGAAGCTGCATTTGCCCCACAAGCGTTGAGCCCGCTTTTGCAGTTTTCGGCAAGCGAATAAGCATCCTCTCCACACGATAGGGCAAAAGCGCAAAAAGCGCTGTTTCGCCAGGCGGCAATGTTGTATGCAGCTGATCTGTTTCTCCCAGATAACGGCGGGCGCGAATGTCGTAAATATGCCCTTTTTGGCCGAAATGAATAATCACAGGATCGCTGTCTTCACAGCAACGATAATCGCGAATGAAGCCGTGTACAGTGAGTGGCCCCCGTGTGAATGTATTGAGCTCCCAGGCACGGGGCGGCTTTTCGCCGGAAGCGGCCTCTACGCGTACGGGACGCGGCACGCCAGCGCGGGCTACAATTTGTTCCAGGAGCATACGCAGGAGCGGATCGTATCGAGGGAGCTTGAAATTCAGATAAATTGCCAGGCCGCGGCCCTGCGGCATGAGGAGCACAGCGGGCTCGCCGGAAGCATGGGCGGCTAAAGCCGTTGCGCCCGCCAACGCCAGACTCTCTTTGCCATATACAGTCATCTGACGCCCGGACATATCTATGCCTTCCGCTGCCCGCTGAAATGCAATCTGACTTTTGTCATAGCTGATCGCTCCCAGACGCCGCACGCCGAAAAGACGCGCCAGCGCTCCTGTAGCGTCGGGCTTGCCATGTTCATCTGTGCGCAGACAGCGAAAATCGCCCAGAAGCACGCCGCCCTGGCGGACATATTCCTCCAGCCGGGACACAAGCTCCGGCGAAGCGGCAATTGTAAACGGCATAATCAGCAGAGGAAATTCCTTTAATATGTCTGATTTCAGGATTTGTTCCTCTGCTATGTATTGATAATCCAGCTGCAGCTCATTGAGATGTTGCCGGAAATTATGGGCGCTCATAAACCAGGAAGCATATGCATCACTCGTGTCCCGTTCGGGCGGATCACCGGGCACTTCCTCGGTGGATTCAGCCCAGGCGACCAGCATAGAAGGATGCGACCATAAAAGGCCAATATGGGGCTGCGCCCGCTTAAAGTCCATCAGCAATTTGCCGACGCCCCCGCGCAAATCCGTTAAAGCTTCTTTTACGGCTCGCGAATATTCTGTAAAGCTGCCCGTGGGATAGACAAGCGCCCAAGAATGGCCACGGGGCGGATCATAAGCAGAAGTGGCAAAATAGCTGACGCCACGCGCATTATGAAGAGCAAGCCAATAGGGCTCATAATAGGCCGCTACTCTGTTCCGATGATAGCCAATCCAACCATAATTAAAGAAGGGCTTGTTTTCCGATAAGCTTTGGGGCGTGCGGGCTCGAGAGGGCGAAAGCCGGCGGCTAGCTTTCGCCTCTGGCGTTTCCACAAAGCTTCGCCAGATGTCAAAAATAGCCTTGTTCGCACTGGGCTTAATGGCTTCGCTATATTCTTGGCCCCAGCCGAAGCCTGTTTGTGTGGCAAGCTTCCAATAATCATTGCCATTAAAGGGATTAACGCCAAATGTATTTGTATGGCCCATTGGAATAGCAGGATTAATTTCGTGATAAGCGTGTGTAATGCGCCGGCAAGCCTCAATCCAGACATCCGTCATGAAAGTCCGAAAATCCACAAAGCGTCCATAATTTTCCTGCCCGCGGATTTCTTCCGTTTTGGCGCCACGCACTTGTTCCCAGGATGTGTAATTTGTCCCCCATTGCGCATTAAGCCCCTGTAAGGAGGAATAGCGTTTTTGAAGCCATTGGCGAAAACCCGCTTGACAATAAGGGCTAAAACATAACTCTTGCCGCATATTGTGATAGCTCAAGAAGGCTTCATCTGTAATCCCCACGGCAAAGGGCCCTTCTGGCGCCTGCGCTGCGGCTGTTTCTTTCGCCTCTTGCGTATATTTTGCAATCACAGCGGGATCATTCAGGCAATGGCGGCGGACATCGCCACTATGGGGCTCCTCCCGAAAAGCCCAGCCGCCGCCTGCATAGCCCGCTGTCAAAAAGCCTCGCTCACTGGCTATATAGGGAGGCACAGCAAATTCGCCATTGATTCCCAATTCGCGCGTCCGCTCCGCCAAAACGCCTGTCGCCAGCGGAAAGCCTCCCGGCCCCCAGGGCATAGCCACAAAATCCTGCGCCGCCAACAAGGGCCCCATTTCGGGCACACGCACAGGCGTCCAACGGCTATCCTGTTCTTTGTTATTCACAAGCACACGGACAAAGGCTTTATGATGGACACATAACGGAAAAGGCAAGGGCAAACGCACAAGAATTTTCTGGCTGCCCACTCGCAAGCGGACAGGAACGATTTGACGAGCCACAAGACGCCCAAAGGCGTCAATGAGGCGGCCCTCCACGCTGGCCATGACAGGGCGAGGCGCTTTTAGATTGACAGCTAATTCCACAGGCTCCCCCCGTACTATTGTCGGGCTCTTCGGCTCGAGGGCAACGATCTGGGCTTGCTGCGGCGTCTGCAAAATTTCCGTGGCCCAATCCAATATGCGGCCTTCTTTGTCCTGATAGAATACATCTGCCAGTACGGAGCCCGCGGGCAATGTAGCCGGCGCTTTCAATAACGGCCGGCCGTGGGCATCCAGAGGGACAGGCTGTGGGGGAAGACGCAGCCAGAGGCCATCAAAGCGCAGCTCTCGTGTGGAGCGATACACAACACGGGCTGAGGCCGGCCGGGCTTGCGGCTCTCCCCGCGCCGCCCATAATAGCGCCTTGCCCAGCAAGGAAAGCCAGCCTTCCCAATAGGCCCATTGTCGCCCAATCCAATCCTCATATTTCAAGCCGACAGGAATCAGCCCCCATACACGGCAAGATTCCAGCGGAAACACGAGCCGCACAACACGTCCCTTTCCCAGCCGGCCAATTTGAAGAGAGGAGAGAAAGCCCTGCGGCAAAAGCTCCCACGGCACGCCGCTGCGAAGAAAATGATGAGCTGGCGCTTCTGTTAGCGTCTCTAACGCAACTAGCTTTTCGGCTTGTCCGAAGCCTTCCAGCACAACAAGGCCTGCGCCTCGTTCGACGCGCTTTTGGATTGTTTGTATTGCCGCCGGGCTGAGGCGCGCCGCCACGAGATAGACTTCATAATAATTCTCGGCCAGCCTTTGCATCACACGCCGGCCTGTCTCAGAAGTGGCCTCATTCCCTTCATAGCCCATATGCACGACATCGTAATCCAGCTCCAAACGCTGTGCGAGTTCAATAGCTTCTCGCAAATGCCGGAAGCTACGCAGGGCGATGAATGTTTTCAGGGGCCCCTGGGCAAGGGGACGCCCATAGGGGATGTGTTCTGTTTCCGGCGGAGATTCTATAGGGCGATCAATTTTGGGCAATGATAGCTGCTGGACGATTAGCTCATCCGGCGAGCCTTCCCGCAAGCTCACATAATCATAATAAATCGTTCCCTGACGGGAAACATTGTAAATGTATAAACGACAGGCCGGATTAGGCGCTGTAAAAGCAGCGACATAGTCCTCGTAGCGTTCCCCTACTTCCACATTCCAGACAATGGGATATTCGCGTTCCGGACGCGTCGGGCCTTGCACAATAAGCGCCCCGCCAATAGCTCCTCCTTCTCCACGAATACGCATCCGCAAATGATAAAGCTGCCCAGGCTTTAACATTACATCCTGTGTGGCTAAGACATATGTGCCGGGCTGCGAAACAATTTCATAATTGCCGCTGAAGGCCTGCACTTCCTGACGACGAATTTGCTGGGGGCTTGTTGTCCAGCCATCAGGCAAATTGTCTTTGTTTGCGTCTATGTCAAAGCCTGGATTTTGCAGCAACTCCCCTGCTTCTTGAGCCACAACAGCCACAGTCCCTAAAAATCCCACAAGGCTTAATAGAAGCGCTCCCTGTCGCACAGAAAGCGCCTCCTTTCACAATAAAATATGGCCTGTTCTTAAAAAGACAAGCCTTCAGCTTCCCGGGCCGCTTTATCGCGCTCCCACATTATCTGGCCATATTGCTGCGCCCATTCCTTTATGGGGAAAAGAAGCGGCGTGAGCGTTCCCTCCAGCCAAAAATTAAGATCATCCAGCTGCGCCGCGGATGTCAGGGATTGGCTCCAGGATAGCGTCCAAATCTGATTGCGCATTTCCTCCGGCACAGCGATTTTTATCCGTTCTTCCTTGTCTAATTCTCCGTCCAGCACGCCCGCAATTTGTCCATCAGGACGCAAAAGCACAATGCGTCCGCCTTCATTAGGCGATAAGGCTTGTGCGCCAAGCGTAATCTCCGCACATTCAGAAGGAACATAAAAATAAAGCTGAGGCCCGGGGCCATTGACGCCGATGCGATGCTGAATGCTTCCCAACACGGCCCAGGGATTATCACATTCAAATGTGGCGCCATTCATTCCAGGATCAGCCTGTACAAGATAAAAAGAACAGGCCGGGGAGGGCAAAGCACGCTCAAATTTCTCTCCCATAGGAATTGAAGCAGACAATAATTTCTGCCCTCGCTCCTCATATACTGTAAGCAGCAAGACATCCGCGTAATTAAAAAATTGTTTTGTATGCAAACGAATTTGCGGAGGCGCTATGGGATTGCCGACAATCACAAAAAAATGCAAATGGCGAAAAAGCAAGAACGGAACAATGGCGGGCCACATAGCTTATGCCTCCATTTCAAGCAAGCAAACTGCATATATATCCAGACGCGGCAAGACAAAGTTTACAACGCTTCCGGCCTGTCTCCAGGCCAATGGCTGAGCCGCCTGTTCAGGCGTGAATAATGTGATATGGCGGATTTTGCAGCCGCGCGGCAAAGGCACGCGCAGGGGCAATTTGTATAAGACGCCTATCTGGCCGCCTTTGACGCCCAGCATTACATCGTAATTCACAAGATGCAGAACAAGCCGGCGCGGCTTGATGGGATTGTCCACATACATCGCCGCACGCAACAAATCCGCCTTGGCCTCCTCTGTGAGCGCTAATTCCCTGATGAAGCCTTGCGTGCGCAAAATCTCCGAAGGATTTTCTGGCAGCGTCTTTCCTAATCGTCGCCATTGGGCTATGGCTTCCGCTGAACGCTTTCTTCCCAAATGATCATACATCGCTAATTCAGGATGAGCGGAAATCAGCAATTGCCCTCCCGATCGGGCGTAATCTGCCAGCTTTTTGAGCCATATATCTGGCAGATGCGAAATTGGCGGCACAAGGATGAAACGATAACGCCGCAAATCCGTATTCAGCGCGCGTTCTACAATCGGATCCGCAGGCACATGCGCTGCCAAAAACGCCTCTAACAGCTGCTGCGCGCTGGACAAATGCAAGCGATCGCCCCAGAGGCTTTCGCTCAGCATTGTCAGTACGCCTACACAGCCTCCAGGCCAAAAGCCCTCATATAAATGTCGATGGCGGGCAAAAAAGCGATTGTATTTTTCGCGCGCAAGAGCAAAATCAGGATAGCTGCGCGGAGCGTCATGCAAAAAGCAGCCCCCTGCGCTGAAAGCGGCCGCTTCGGCCAGGCCCAATTCTGCTGTGGCGGGATTTAATTGCCAGGCGTCTTCCATTTTGGGATAACCTGGCCTTGTAAGCAAGGCAGAACGACACAGAGCGCCAGCCGCAGCACTGATTTGATGCATGAAAATATTGTCATTGACATGGCTTATGTATATTCCGGCAATGACATGGGAGCGGACGCGGCCAGGATTTGTGCCAAAAGTGCCGACGGAGTTTTCCGCCATCGCTAAATCGCAATCACGAAACATTCCCTCTAAATTGAGAGGACGGCCCTGCAATCCATTAGGGAAAATATAAAAAGCGCCGCGCACGCGCTGCCCTTCGGCTTTGAGCAGGGCCAGAAAACGATAAATGCTTTCAGCCCAGAATATCCTCGTTTCCACGCCACGCAAGCCTTGAAAATCCGTGGAAAGCGATAAATTGTTTTGAAACAATTCCTGAAGCTCTGCAGGGCTGTATCGGGAGCGCAAATGCTTGGCAAAGCCTTCTTGACAATAGGAGCAATAACATCGTTGCGAGCTGGCATTATCCACAAACACGCCGTCAAAATCGGCTTTTGCAGCTCCCCGTATAATCCATTTCATATATTGTTGCCAATAAGGATTATTGACACAATTGGCATAACGGAAAAACAGAGGCATATAATGATCTTTGGCATAAAAATGCTGTTCGGCGCCATCAGGCATGCGCTGTTGCCATTGCAGAGGATCTACAGGCGGCTTTGGGCCTGCATCAAGCGGCATAAAGGCTTCCCAATGATCGTAGAAATGCCAGAAGCCTGTGCGTTTGTCGGGATCGCCGCCTGTTGTCATCATGCACACATACGCTACAATCTTTCCCACGCCCTGCTGACGCAATTTTTTATTAAGCGCACGCGCCTTTTCCATGCGTTCTTTATATTGGCGCACAAATTCCTCCACAGGCGGAAAGGGGCGCTTGCCTTGCGCCGCCGCAGCATCATGCGCCGGACCAAAATAGCTATGGGCGGGCGTCACTGTGCCCATATGCAGCAGCCCTGGAGGCCCCTGTGCATAATATTTTTCATAGCTGCCGCCAAAATAATCGGCGTCGTTGTAATCCAAAACATAGGTAAAGGGGAGCCGGCTGGGCAAAAATTCGCCTGCTGGGACAAGCTGCTCTGGCGCTCCCCAAGCTAAAGCGGCGCAAAATTCATATAACAAAAATGTGACAAATATAAGCCACATAAAATCCTGCTCCCTTCTCATCCTGAATTGTACGCCATTAACACGCAAATTCTTTCGCATTGCCCAATTGTTTGAAAATATGTTTTATCTTACGCCTCGCCACAAACAGGCTTCTTGGGACTGTAATGTGAGCGCAATTTGCACGACGCCATTGTTAAGCTGTGCTTTTATCCGGGAAGGCACATAGTGGCCTTCTGCCGTCAGCCGAAAGCCTTCCCAAATCGTGCGTTTGGCAAAGGGAACGCGCAATGCCACTTTCTGCGGCTCATTTTCCCAATTAATAGCTAACAAAATGGGCTCCTGGCGACCGTTAAAAATAGCCGTTGCTTCCACATCTTTGTCCAAAAATTGGGCTAACGTCCAGGGCGCTTTCCCACAGGCTTCCTGGAGCAATTTATCCCATACAGCAACGCGTTCTTTATGCAACGGATCTGGCCAGATGCGCTCCTGGCGTGTTCGTTTTTGATTATTCCGATGTACAGGCAGCCCATAAGCATAGGCGTCCCCGAGATAGATGAAATTCCCCTTGCCCAAACGCCATTTGATGATTATTTGCGGATCTTGCGGCAGCTCTTTGACATTAAACAGTTTGGCAAAAAGAGGCGCAGGACGCTTTTGGCCCAGCTCGTCTAAGGAGCCCCATTGTGATGTGAATATAATTGTTTTCCCGCGGAGAGCTAATTGTCTTAACATGCTAAATTGGCTGTCTGCTATGGCCAAAGGAAACGGCACAATAATTATCTTATAAGGCGCAAGCTGCTTTTCGCGGACGCTTTCCAGATAATACAAATCAAAGGGAACGCCGCGCCGCAGCAGATAATACAACACTTCCTTTTGCGCAATAGGCGCATAACGCGGATTGTTCTCAGGATTATGCGGATCATTCTGTCCAGAATGCTCCGCATAAAAGCGCCACAGATCATCAGAGGCGCGTGAATATAAAAAGGCGATAAGCTGCGGAGGATGCAGGCCTTCAAGCCAGGCGTCGGCGGCCTGTAATAGTCCGTAGACGCCGCGCACGCAAGCGCGTGATATATCGGCGCGATCTGTTGTCTTGCTCTGATCTGTAAGATGTGAATAATGCCAATATGCTATTTCTCGGGCGCCATGACAGACAGCGGAGAGCGCGCTGCCATAGATTTCTACAGGCTCCAGCTCCCTATATTCTTTGCGCAGCCGGCTGGCTTCCAGCACAATCCCACACTGTCGCTTGGGCGTGCTGCCCGTCAAATGGACGGCTGTCTCTGTGACATAATAATGTGTGCTATCGCCTAAATAATTGTGTAGCAAAATATATGGATCCGTCGTGGGGAAATCCAGCCCCGTCTCGCCCAGCCGATCCCAGGCTACGCCGGGATCCCAAAAGCAATCGCTGCATATGGGCGTAACGCAGATGAGGCTATCGGCGCGAATGCGGGGATTGACAGCTTTAATGGCCTGGACATTGCGGGCAATCCATTGCGTTGTGCTGTCATAACGAAATTTTAAATAGCGCAAATAGGGCAACGAGGCTTCCGGGAAGCTCATGCCTAAAGCCAGCGGGGGAAGCTTTTCGCCAAAAGCCTTTTCGTAAAGCGCGGCACACACTGGGCAATTGCACATCGCTGGCAGCTGCTTGTAAAATTCCGCTATCTGGGGATCGCTGTGTTTGCTGTATCGATCTCGCAAAGGCGCATTTGTCCAATTGTATTCATCCGGGACAACAGAAATGCCGGCAAAATCATAAGCGGCCGCCAGGCGGAGCGTCTCCATCCAGGCAGCGCCCCAGGGCCCGTTGACACAATGATATAGGGGGAAATGCGGATTTTGCGCCGTCCGCAGGGCGGGCTGGGGAGGCTCACTTGTTGTGAGCCATACGCCTATCCCGTGCTTGCGTGCCTCGGACAGAAATTGGCGCACATGAGCATTGCCTTTGCCGTCGGGGGCCGTCCAAAAATCTGGCGCTCCAGACAAATATGTATGAATGGCATTGGCACACAGCGATTTATATGTCTCATAAATTGCATTTTGCGTGGATTTGTCTTCGCGATCATCCGCCTCAAAGCCCGCATTTTGAAGCAAATTTGGCCCTTCCACAGGCCCTACAAACACATCATCAAAATAGGCTGTGCCAGTGCGGCCGCGCAAAAACACATATACACGAGCCTGAGCTACAGGCTTCTCCGGATGCAAGATTGTTTCCGAATATTCCCAATCATGTGTCCCGCCGGAAAAAGAAGCAATCTGCATATGCCACGGACTGCCATCCGCATATGTCAAATCCAGATAAATCGCATAGCGCCAATCCTTAATGTCTTCGGCGACATTGACAGCTTTGCTCCAGCCAGATACTTTAATAGGCGCAGGGACTATTTGATTGAACTGTACAATTTGAACGACGCCACTGCCAGGACTCTGTGTTGAATTTGTCACTACTTTTAAGCTATATTGGCCTGTATGGGCAGCTTCTGAGCTAAAGGCGTATTCGCCTCCGTATGGCGCCCAATATGCCGCGGACAAAAGTGGCTGCGCCGCACAATAAATGCCCCGCGTAATATGACAAGACGGTTCGTAAGCCCAGCAGCAGGCGGATTGCTTCAAGCCAAAACAAAGAAAAAGCCCCAGGCAGGCTCCCCAAAGACTGCGCAGGCCTCTCATCGTTTCAGCCCCTTTCTTGGGCGGGCTATTTAGCGGCACGCTGACTTATATGTTCCCCAATTCAATCGCTTTGCGGAAAATCGCTTCAATCAGCGCCATATCTCCCACTGAATCCTGGCCGTTTGTGCGGGGCTGTTTTCCCTCGCGGATGCAATCTACAAAGTGCTGTGCCTGGCGACGGAAGCTCCAATCATATTCGCCCATAGGCTGCTTAAAGCTCATCACATCTTCGCCGCGATACATTGTCACAGCAGCGCAGGATTGCATTTGTAAGGGCGGCGGGGGGATAATTTCTATCCAGCCTTTTTGAAAATACATTCGCATGCCTTCTTCAAACGCATAGGCACTGATGCCAGCGCCTGTTTCCATTGTGACAAGCGCTTGGCCGTATGCCAGATGGACAATTTTCGTCTTATGGCGAAAATCGGCATAGACAACTTCATAATTATCGCCCAAAAAATAACGCAGCAAATTTACATTATGGCTATGCACATGATTAAAAAAATAATAAGGGCTGGCGAAAGAGGGCATCTGTTCTGCGAGCACGGGAGGCAGCCATTCAGGCCCCTTGTCCGCAATGGGCTTTTCGCCATGGGGCTCGTCTGTGCGCAGCACGGGCATGAGGCGCTCAATATTGGCTGTCCAATTGCCGCCCAGCAGGCACCATACATGTCCTGTCACGAGCTCCCCCATCTCTCCTGTCGCAAAATGTCTGTCCCACAGGGCCTTAGCCCGCTCCACGCCGCTGTCATAGCGCTTCATAAAGCCCAGCATCAAAATCCGATGATTCCGCTCGGCTGTATCCGCCATCCGCTGGGCTTGGGCCAAAGAAAGCGCCATAGGCTTTTCGCAAAATACATGTTTGCCGGCTTCCAGCAACGCGCACACAATATCGGGATTGTATTCAGGGGGCAGCAGCACGATAGCCCCCTCAATGTTCGGATCGGCAGCAACATCTTGCCACGAACTGTATTCCTGAGGAATATGAAAGCGCTCCGCCACTGCTTTACGAAGCTGGGGACGATCGCTGGCCAGGCCCAAGATTTGCGCCCCCTGCGTGGCCTGAAAGCAGGGGATATGCGTCGTCTGCGCCATATATCCTGCCCCAATTATGGCTAATTTGATCTCTTGCATCCTGTCTCTTCCCTCTCTTTTCACACTGTGATTACGAAAGATTTCTCATTGACATTTTGCTTTCAATTAGCATATGAGAAATGCTAAAAAACAGAATTTTTTCTCTCTGCGTCATTTATGCTTTCATTTAAGCGACAAAGCTCTATCTTTCCAGAATTTATTCCTTCACACAGATACAGGCTTCAAGGCGGGCGTGGCAATGCGGACATGTGGGGACATTTGTGCGGCAGGGATAGCCCTGGGCTTCGTTCGGCGATAGCATTACAAACGAGCCCTCAAGCATCCGCTCGCCCACTTTCGCTTGCACATTAAGCCAGCCTGTTTCCGGCACAGCCTGCGCATATAGCGTATAGCGTGTTTGATCTGGCCAGGGGATGTCAGGCTCTACACGCCAGCCCTCGGGAGCTGATAAGGCAAATTCGGCTTGTACGGGCTTATCCTCTTTCCGGACGGATAGGCCAATTGTTTTGGCAATGCCCGGCCGCAAGACGGGCTCTCCATTGTAATGCAGAATAAGATCATAGCCATCCTGTGTCAGAATTGTAGACATTGGATCCCGCGTCAGCGCTAGCAGCGCCTTCTCATTCCGGGAAAGCAAAGACAAAAGATTTTCGGGCAAGCTTGTTCTTTCAGAGAAGGCGACAACATCCGAGCGCTCTGCAATCATCTGTTCAGCGACTTCAATCGTTTGTTGTGTCAGCTCCTGCACTGTTCGGGCGCATTCCAGATTCGCCGTGAATTTATGCAGCACGATGCTTTCGCCTACAGGCCGCCGCCATTCCTCCGGAATGCTTTTTGTGCCGCCTAAAATTCCTAATAGAGCCCCTAATGTGGCTCCTGTGCAATCTGTGTCATAGCCACAATTGACGGCTTTGCATAGCTTGTCGCCAAAATCCTCGCCATAAAGCCAGCCGATGATTGTAAAGCCATGATTTTGCGGGGCATGACAGGGACTATCGTGGCCGAAGCCGCGCAAGACGCGCTCCCGTGCCTCTTCCCAACTAATTCCGTTCGCATGGCACCATAAAACTTCTCGCACAACACGCGAAATGCGCGTCCAGATGGGGATCATATTGAGTCCGATTTGAATCAGTGTCAACGGATCACGAATAACAAACGCAGCGCTTTCTATGGCTGCCCAGAACATCTCTCCATAAACGCCTTCTCCGCCCGCATGATCCAAAACAGCATCATTCCAGGCGAGGGCGGCCGCTAATTGCGGATCGCCCGGCGCCACACAGGCCCAGATTTCGCTGCGAATCGGCGAACCCATCTCATCGATGAAATAATTCTCAAAGCATCCTGAAATGGGCGGCCGCAAGCCACGGGCTAGATTGCGCTGGCAAAAGCCGTACTCGCACCATGGATAAGGCCCGAGATGTTTCTGCCAGTATTCAGCGAAATCAGTGAGCGTCGGATAAATGCCCCGCTCGCGCAACATTTGCAGCCACACAATTTGTAAATCCAGATCATCATTCGCTGACGGCTCCTGCGGCACGGGATCAAAATATTTTAATGAAAATTTCTCTTTGCGACATTCATATGGAGCGCCCAATGTGCCCCCTATATTCTTGCCCAGCCAGCAGGCGTACACTTTATCTGCATATTCCTCACGGGAAATCCGAATGGCACGTTCTGACATTTGTGTTCCTCTTTTCTTTTATTTATTTGCAAAAGCCCTTAAAAGGCTTAAAAGGCCGTTTTGGGGAAAATGAAAATGAATATTTTTTCACAGATTCTGAGAAAACATCCTGGAGGGAAGCATTGGGCAAAGGCTCCGATAGCTTTTACAATCCTTTAGCCAGCTTGAGATATTGGCTTAGAATTCGCATTTGCCTTTGCACATACTCCATATCCAGCCGGAGCTGGCCGGCGGGCACATTGGGCCCGGATGTCCTCAGCCAAGCGCCCGAAGGCTCTTGCGCAGCGATAATCTCGCGCACACGCGGCTCCATTTGTTCTGCCGCTCGCCGCCGTTGCTCCGGCGAAAGCGGCTGGCCCTGAGCTTTTTCCGATTTGTAGCGTTGCAGTCCCTTTTGCATGATTTCATTGTATTGCACTTCTAATGAACGCGGATTCCAATTTCCTTTAAAGCCATAGTGTGTCGGCAAATCCGTATCGGAATATGTGAGCCGATAATCTTTTGTAAAATATAACGGCCGATTTGTTTTCAGCTCATAAAAGCGAGCCCATAGTCCTTCGGGCAATTGGGAGCGCCTGTACCAATCAAAGGCTGCTGGCAGTGGCTCCAGATATTTGGCGTCATTTGTGAATAGCGCAATTTGAATGAGCAGACGCATCACGCCCAGGCTTTCGCCTGCGCAGGCCGCAGGCGGCTCAAAACGCCGCGCCCATGCTGGCTTGAGATCCATATCATATTGCTGCGCCCAAATGCTTTGTGGCGCGGGCAATTGCGTGCGGATAATGAAATCCCCACATTTACGCACAGCCGCCGCATAACGCACATCGCCGTATGTTTGCGCAGCAATCATCATCACATCGGCGCAATCCGCAATCGTATCGTCATTATATGTCAAAAAATCGCTGTAGCCGCGGCCTGCAGGCGGATATCGCTGCGGCCAGCCTCCGCTTTCGTGCTGGGCCTGGACAAACAAATCCAATGCTGCCATTGTCGCCTCGCGTATAGCTTCATCCTGTCCTTGCAAAGCCTGATCAATGGCTATCAGAAAACGCGTTGCATGTTGTGTTGTATTGTCATCAAAAGTCGCCGCATTACGGCCTTTGCGAAGGGCGGGATTAGGAGCATTGCGATGGCGCCGATAAAACCAATTTCTTGCCCCCTCAGGGGAATGATCCACAACATAATCCCAGCCGCCGCAGGCCAACTGGCCATTCACAAGCGCATGAGCGACTTGTATAGCCGCCTCCAAAAATTGCTGTTGGCGCGTGGCTTCCCATGCTTCAAGAAAAGCAAAGCCTGTGCTGGGCGTGCCCGGCGGCTGGATCCAATTTTGTGTGCGCGTGATATGCCCTTCGCCCCATTGATCGCTCAAATCGGGCAAATATACGCCCCCGTAGCCGCCGCCATATGAAACTTTTGTCGTCAGATATGTCGTCACACGCGTCAAAGCCTCTTCAGCCTGTGCCACTAGCGTTTGATCCAACGCCCATGCAAATGAAAGGCCATAAAGACTCCCTAAAAAGCATAGCCCTGCAAATCCATAGAGACTGCTTTTTGGGGCCCCATAGCCTTTTGAATTTGCTTGTTTGCTCATTGTGCTTCCTCCTGAGCCAGCCATTCCGTTATAGCTGTGCAGCTAATAATGATTTCATCCAGGCTCCCATCTAAGGGCAAAAAGGGAATATTGTCCATCGAAGGCGTATTGCCAAATTGCAGGAAGCGAAATTCCAAGGGAGGAAATGCGCGCGGGAAAAATGCCTGCATTCCCTGTCCATCCAGAAGCAGCCAGATATATTGTCGCTCGCCGCGAAAATCCCAGGATACAAGCACATGATGCCATTTCTGCAAATCCATATGTTCTGTGCGCAGGCTGAGCGTTTCTGTGTGTTGCGCTGTAGAAATGGACAATTGTAATTGTATGTCAGGGCGACGGCTCAAATCCAATCGTACGCCCTCGGGCTGTCGCGGCTGGCCATGCAAGAAATAATGCCAGCCCTGATCAATCCAGATTTGCGCGGCGGGGCGTGGCCGAGTCCAAAACGCAATTGTGCCTGCAGGGAGCGCCCCTAAAGCGGAGACATTCCAATCAAAACGGCCGTCGGGCATTTCCAGAACAAGCCCCTGGCCTTTATAGCCTGCCCCTAAATGCGCTTCGCCAACAAGGCCCTGCGCCGGCAAAGCCTCAAAGCTTTCCTGCGCGTCGGCGCTAATATCAGCCAGCGGAAATTCGCGCAAGCGACAGGGCATTTTCAATCTTGTTAAGCCCTGTATCCCCACGCGTTCGCCAGAATGAGAAGACACGAATTTTGTTGTGTCAATGCCGCTATCTCGCAACGAGCCCTTTACGAGCACAACATCATCAAACAATACGCCTGGCTCCTGGCCAATTATGGAGAAGAGGCCTTCTCCATCTTCTAACAACACGAAAGGAAACGCTAAGCAGCTCCAGGCGCCAATTGGCGCCGTTCGCCGTGTCCGCTGGCCATTAATTTCTACAAAAAAGCCATCTTTATCTCCTGACGGCGCGAATGTGCGCAGAAACAATGTATAGGGGCCAGCAGGCAATTTCACGCCCCCTGTAATTAGGCTTGTTTCTGTAAGGCCTAAAGCGCTGTTGCCATTCGCCCCCGAAGCAGACAATTTTTTCACATTAAAAGCATAGCCAAAATTTTCTGCAGGAACGGCAAATATAATTTCTTGCGCCTGAACGAATGATATAAGGCTTATGAAGAATAGGGCCTGAAGCCAAAGCATTTTTCTAAACAGGCGCCAGAGACTCTGTATTTGGCTTGTGTGTTTCATTTCGTTGCCTCCTGCAAGCGTTGGCCTCGTATGCACATTTGTTGCCATCGCCTGTAAAAATGCTATTTCCTTTTCCAGATTTTTTTCCCTTGTTTGAATATCTTTTCCATATGTCCATATGATTGTAATACCTACGAATTAATGAATTAATGAATCAATGAGAAGAAAAAAGCCCCTCGATAACGGGACAAACATCTGGAATGATGGCAAGGAAGGATATGAAACAAGACAACAGAAATTTTTGTTTGTGCTTGAGAAAGAAATCGGGCAAGAATTAACGATTAACACGAATTGGCAAATTGACATATTTAGGAGACAAACATGCGAAAATGCATATTGTTTGCTTTTGGCGTCACTTTTATTTGGGGCAGCTTAGCGGAAGCGGCTGTGGATGTTTCCTTAGCCCCTCCACAAATTTACAAACAGGGCAAAGAGACACGGACAATCCAATCTGTCACATTAGCGAATGAAATTATAGCTTACACACTTACATACGATTATATAACACATGCAGATAAGCCTAATGAAGCCTCCTCTCATTGGTGGGGCTGGACAGCAGGCTTTATTCCTATCGGCATGACAGAGCCTTCGCAGGCTAATTTTTATTGGCAAGCTTTTTTCAATTGGCGCTTCGACGAGGAAAGCCTCCATATGCGGCCAGCGCAATTGCGCGAAGTGCGCAGCGGCGGCCCAGATGGCTTAATTGAATTTGTGTGGGACACGCCAAAAGTGAAAGCCAGTGTCTATTTTGGCCTGGCTTCAGGCAGCGACAAGCTTCTAATGTTTGGGGAATATGAACCCAAAACGCCTGTTAGTCGCTCTGTATTAACATTTTCTATCTATCCTGCAACATTTTCCCCTCCCCATAATCGCGCTGCAACAACTGTGCGAGGGACAAAAAATGTCGGCGAACGTGTGGAGTTGGATCTGGCGCAAGAGCGCTGGATTTTATTTGAAGACATCACGCCCAATCGTCTGTCTAGCGGCTCGGCAGGCTTATTGATTGGCACGCCCGAAAGCTTTGCGCGTATTGCTTTCTCCGTGGATAGCTATGGGATAACGCCGACACTGGAATTGAAGCCAGATGCTCGCCGTTTTGCCTTAGGCCTGTATGATTTTCCTGCCTTGCCCGATTTTCAACAGACACGGGAATATTTTCGCCTCATTGCTGATAAAGAAGCGGAAGTGATTGGCCAAATCGCAGCCCAAGGCCTGACGCAATCCTTTCCCGCCATGCCCGTCGAAGCCTCCCGTTTGGCGTCCGTGCGGGCAGGGCAAGAAAAATTATTTGAGCGGGCCGTGGAGCGCTGGCGGCCCTCTTCGGAACATTTCTTTCCGTGGGCTTATCCCCTGCCTGGCAAGCCCCTTAAAGTCGCGCTTTATGTGCCCCGCTGGCGTGCCTGGGAGACAATGGCGCTGGCCAATGTGATTTCCTTAGAAGTACAGCATATTTATTTTGATGGATCAAATGTGCTCTCTCATCCCAATAATTGGCCATATGCCGGCACGACGGGACAGGGGCCCGTGCCTTATGGCATTGCCCTGCAAAAAGCTGTGGCTCTGGCGCAAGATCCCGATGTGGATGTGTTTTTTGTAGCCGCTGTTTCGGATAAGGCAATGCCCCGCCTGGCACGAAGGGAAATTATGCAGCAAGTTGCGGCAGGCAAGGGATTGTTAATAGCGGCTTCGGGAGCGGGCAATTGGCCTGCCGAACTGTTTCAAAAGCCCAACGAAGCTGTGGCACAACGCATTCTGGCGGATTTAGCTTGGGAACATGTTCCTGGCTTGCGGCCGCAAGAGCGGGGAGGCGCCGAGCCGCTCGTGCAGGCTTTTGATTACGAAAAGGGCCGCGTGATTTTGCTCAATGTGCGTCCGACGACATATGGATGCCTTGTGCCAGCAAACAACGAGATAGAGGGACAAAATGGCGTGTTCGAACATGCGCTGTGCCTCGCAGCCCGCGCGCTGCAAGCGGCAGCGCAACGCGAACCCTCCGTAAATATTCATCTTCACGCGGAAGCCGGCGGCAAAATACGCTTTCAATGTCAGCCTTTTCTGCACGGAGCAACAGCGCACATTCAAGTACGCGATGAGCTGGACAATGTTTATACGGCTCAGGATCTTCTGGGACAGTCATCGATAAAGCTGACAGGGCCGGAAACAACATTAACGCTCAAAGGGCTGCCTTTGCGGCCCGGCTATTTTGTGGATGTGCGAATATGTGATTCGGGAGGGCGAGCGCTGGGCAATGCTTTTGCATATGTGCCGCCAGCCGCCAATAGCCCTGCTATTAGCGGAATTTCCATAGCGCCTCGGGCACAGCAGCCGGCAGAAGCTATTATTCCAAAGATAAATTTGCCTGCAGGAGGCATGATGACAGTTTCAGCGGCCGTGGCGCGCGCTCCTGCGGGCGCTCAGCTTTTGGGGGAAGCTTACGACGCTTTCGGGCGTCTTGTGTGGCGCGCAAGTGCTTCTGTGGCCCCTGCAGGCGCGATAAAGCTTTCGGCGCCGCTCTTGCGTCCTACAACAATTTGTCATCGGCTGGAGCTTTCCGTGCGCACAAAAGAACGCCTCCTTGCACGCGCCCGCCAGCATTTCGCTGTCCCACTGCCCTATCCGTATGATGATTTCACAGGGCTGATGTGGAGCTATGCCGGAGGCGATCCTGTTATCCAGCGCACAAATCGTCTCTGCTATGAATGGGGCGCCGAGATGATGGATTTGTGTCATATGGGCGGATACGAGGGCATGAAGGCGGCGCGAGAATATTTAATGGCGGCGCGCTCCGGATTGCGCCTAGTGCCCTATGTCACACGGATTGCCGGAGAAGCCAACGAAAATTATGAACGCGTGCCGTGTCTGCATGATCCCGCCTATATTGAACGCACAAATACAGCGCTAATCAAAACATGCTCTCAGGCGCAAACTTTCAGCCCGGCGGCTTACACTTTAGGCGATGAGAATTATCTCTTTTCGGGGCCGGGCGAAGTGTGTCATTCCTCCTGGAGCGTGGCAGCATTTCAAAAATGGCTAAAGGAAAAATATGGAGAGATTGCAGCTCTCAATGCCGCGTGGGGATTGCCCGCCGAGAATCGTCCTGCCTATACAGATTTTGCCGAGATTACAAAGCCCATGCTGCTCACAGAGGCGGCGCAACAGGAAATAAGCTTTGCGCCCTGGCTGGATCACAAGCTGTTTATGGCGGAAGCTTTTGCCGCTGCGCACGATTCGTTCCGGGAAACGATTCGCTCCCTAGATCCTCAGGCCAAAGTCGGCTACGACGGATTTTTAGGCTTTAATTGGCAGTCGGGCTACGATTTTGAACGGCTGGCGCGCCATCTGGAATTGAATCAAACATATACAGAGTTTTGGATCCAGGGGGAATTAGTGCGCAGCTTCAAACGGCCCGATGCGCTGACAGGCAAATGGGGCAATTCCGATGCGGACACAGAAGAGGGCTGGCATGCTTTTCCCTGGCATTGTCTTTTGGATGATGATAATTCTGTGTGGTGGTGGACATCCTGGGGCTGCGATTATATCCCCTTCAATCCAGATTTGTCCATCAGTCAATTTGGAAAATGGTTCTACGAAAGCCTCCGCGAAACAACGCAAGGCCCGGGCAAGCTTCTCTTGCATGCAAAGCGAGAATTATCGCCTGTAGCCATTTATCATTCGCAGACGGACTTTTATTTTGCGGATGTGTTGCAGGCGATGGGCTTGAAAAACGAGCCTTTTGCGGCGGGCGGGCAATATCTTAATGAAGAAACAGCGTTCATGTTTGGCGTGCGGGATTATGGCTGTCAATACGAGCATGTAACGCCAGCACGATTACGCAATAATATCCTTGATCCTGCGCGCTATCGTGTTCTCTTTTTGCCATTTGCTTCGTGCATTTCTGATGAGCAAGCTGCTTTGTTGCGCGATTATGTCCAGCGCGGCGGAACGCTTGTGGCAGATGGACGAATCGGGATGCTCACAGGAGAGGGAAAGATTCGTCCGTCGCGTCCTCTAGACGATCTGTTCGGCGTAGCAAGCGAGGCAGGCTTACAGGCGATAAAGCGCCCTAGAGTGACAGGCGAAATAGCGATAAATAACATTTTGTCGGGCACGGCCGCTGCTGTGCCCCTCAAGACAGAAACATTTCACACTAATATCCTGGAGCCGGGGCTGCGCCTGGGCGCCGGAACAGCTCTGGCAAGTCTGGGCGAAATCCCCCTGCTCATCGTGAATCAATATGGCGCGGGGCGGGCCATCCTGCTCAATATGTCCCTGCAGGAAATCAATACAGAACGCACAAAGCCGGGCCTGCATGCGAAGGAAATGATAATTCGGGGCATCCTGCAGTCCGCAGGCGTGACGCCGCTGGCGACAATTTTTACAGAGGATGGCAGCGCGCCGCTTTGTCTCAACACAGTCGCTTATCAGGAAGGGCCGCTTCGCTATCTGGCTATTATGCAAGATTTTCGCATTCGGGGCTTGCCAGAACAAAAAATAATAATCCGCCTGGACGGAAATAGTTTTGTTTATGATGTGCGGGCCGGACAAGCATTAGGACAGCCTAAAGAGTTTAGGGCTAATATTAAAAGGGGCTATCCGCTTGTATTGGCACTTTTGCCCTATCGCGTGCTTGCGATTAAGCCGCACACGCCCGCAAGCGCTTTACGGGGCCAGGAATTAGCTATCAAAGTGAGGCTTCAGGCCACACAGCGGCCAGATTATCATGTTGTACGGCTGGATGTGTATCCGCCCGGCGCTTCTCAGCCTCATCGGCAATACAGCCAAAATATCGGCTGCTCTCAAGGCCAGGGGCAAGCGATTATTCCTTTTGCATTCAATGATCCTAAAGGCGTGTGGCGTTTTGTATGGCGAGATGTGGCGACAGGAACAAAAGCAGAAAGCAATCTAACGCTCAAATAAACAACAAATTCTGCTTTTGTCGAAAAAGAGACGACGCTGTCTCCCCAGCTATGTAAAAGCTGCAAATCATGACGGAAAAGAAGGGCAGGGAGACAAAAATGCCGCCCGGAGCAACATGGCCGTCGGAAATCGAAGAATATGCAGATCCTATTACAGGGGCGCGCGTCTGGCAATTAACGGCAGCCGAGACGCATAGCCATCATTTGTATTTTACGGCTTCCTCTTTTACGAAAGATGGGCATATTGTCTTTGGCTCTCATCGTACAGGCAGTCCGCAACTTTTTCTTATGGAGATGCCCGCGGGCAAAATTGTGCAGCTGACAGAGGAGCCGGGCGTAAGGCCCCAGGCGAGCTGTGTTCATCCGCACAAAGATATTGCTTATTACACAACGGAACGCTGTGTTAAGCAAATCAATTTGCAGACATTTGAGACGGAGCTGCTATACGAAGCGCCCGAGGGCTTTCAATTGACATTGCCCACAATAACAGCCGATGGCTCGCGGATCGCGATTGCTTATACACAAAAAATGCGCTTCAGCACAGAAACAGGGCGCATTTATTCCACAATGGCTGAGCATTATTATCAGCATCCTCTATCGTGTATCGTGACAATTGAAACAGACGGCAGCGGCAATAAAGTCATATGGGGCGAGCATAATTGGATAAGCCATGTGTGTATCAGTCCTGTCGATAGAGATTGCATTGTCTTTTGTCATGAAGGCGGCTCGTATGTGAGACAAAGAATGTGGACAGTCCGCGCAGAAGCGCAGCATCAAGAGGCTCAGCCGCTCATGCCGCAACGTCCCGGCGATGTCGCCTATCACGAATATTTTACAAAAGAGGGGCAAATTGGCGTGCAATTGCGCTGCCAACGAGGCGACAATACAGAATTCTATCATTGCTTTATGCGTCCCGATGGGACATGGCTGCGCCAATATCTTTTGCCCGGAGAATGCGCCGGGCATATTCAATCCAACAGCGACAATTCGCTGCGTGTGGGCGATCGGGGCCATCGTTTTTGGGGCGATACGCAAGGGGCGACAATGATGGCTTTATATCGCTTTGAGGGAGGCTACGATCGGCCGATCTGGCTTTGTGAGCATGGCGGAGATTTTAGCCTGCAAATTGGCCATCCGCATCCCATTTTCTCTCCAGATGATCAATGGACGCTTTTTACATCTAATAAAGGGGGCGTGTGTCAGATTTATATGGCGGAAGTGGGCAGCGTCCTGGGCTGAAATGCTGTCTTGTTTGTGCTGATTGTGAAACGGGAAAAAGCGCTATTTATTCACATAGAATAATCCGACGCAAAAAAGACTCGTAACGATGTGGCTGAACAGGAACCGGAGGCTAAAAATGTATGGAACAGCCTTTTGGATAACATTATGTGTTTCATTGCTTGTGGGGGGCTTGTTGGGGGCGGAGGAGCTGGCGTATGTGGATTTTGAAGGCTGGCAAGAGAAGCTGCCCAAAGTATATGGCGACGAGCCTGAAGTGCTTGTCAGCGCTGCCGAGCCCAATGTGGGCCGCACAGGAGCCGGATATCATCTGAAGTTGCAATATGGACAGCGCACAGAAGCGAAGCTGACATATTATGCGATCAATTTTCCCCAGCCTGTGCCCATCATCCCGGAAATGCAGGAAGCTTCCTATTGGATTAAGACAAATGTGCCTATCAGCATTAAAGTGGCGATTAGCCCCTTTGGCTTTATCTATCATGGGCCGACAGTACAGCCGGCGCCAGAATGGCAACAGCTGCGCGTGCAAAATCTGTATCAAGAAATGAAACAGTGGTGCCAGCGTGGGCAACGCAATGCGGATGAAGGCTTTATTTCAGGCCTGATTGTGGCTGTGCATACTAGCCCTGGCCTGTTAGCGGAAATCTTTGTGGATGATGTGATGATAACAGGCGCAGAAGGCGGACGGCAGCGGCTGGCGGAGGAAGCTAAGCGGCGGCGTTTTGCGCGTGTTAAAGTCAGCGTCGTGACATTGCCTCTTTCCGAAGAAGGACGCTCCCTGCCCTTTGTGTTGGATCGGCTGGATGAAGCCGCGGCGGCAGGCTCTGACATTGTATGTCTGCCAATGGAATGTGTTCATACAGCAGGCGAGCCCATCCCGGGGCCCATCAGCCTGGCGATCGCCCAAAAAGCTAAAGAACATAATATGTGGGTTATCGGCAATATTCGCGAAATCGCAGAAGGCAAAACATTTGTGACATCCTTTTTGTGCAATCGAGCGGGCGAAATCGTCGGGAAATATCGCAAATCACATAAAATGCCGGATGAGACGATGGATTTAGGCGACGAGCTGCCTGTGTTTGAGACTGATTTTGCGCCGATAGCGATGCGGATTGGCAGCGATCGCTATTTTGCGGATATAGATCATGTGTATACAGCCAAAGGCGCAAGGATCATTTTTTGGAGCCAGGAACGCGAGCCTGTGGAAGATGAATGGCTGCAGGATTTTCCTCAAATGGGCCGGGCATTAGATTATAATGTATTTATCGCCTGTGCGCGCTATTCGCGCGCTGAGCCAGGCTGGATAACGAATTTTATGCCTGTTTATCGGGGCTGTCCCCTTGGCCGTTCCTATGTCATTAATCGCGAAGGCATGCCCATTGCCTACACGACGCGCAAAGGCTCTGTGGCCACAGCCGTTATTCCGCGTGCGGAGCTTCTGCCGCCGGGGCGGGGGCCTCATAAGCTGCCCGGATTTAAATGTCTCACAGATCCTGTCAAGCTGCCAGAGCCGCGTCCCTGGGCAAAGCGCAAAATCCGCATCACAGCCATTGAAAATCATGTCAGTGTGGAGGATTTGCTGGCAAAATTAGATTTAGCCGGCCAATTGGGCAGCGATATCGTGTGCACATATGAGCTTGTGTGGATCACAGGACAGCCCAAAGAAAAAATCGCCGAAAAAACAGCGCAAGCGCAGGAGAATCTGCGCCGCGTACGGGAGAAAGCGGCGCAATATAAAATGTATGTGCTGATAGGCGGCGTCATTGAGCGCCTGGAGCGCAATGAGGCTATATTGTTTGGCCGGGATGGCCAGGAAGTGGGACGCTATTTCAAAATCGCTAAGACTCATGATGAACAGATCCCGGGCGATGATACGCCTGTTCTAGAGACAGATTTTGGGCGAATTGCTGTGCGCATCTGTGCAGATAATTATATGGTGGAGCTGGATCGTGCGTATGGGATTAAAGGCGCGGATATTATGTTTGATTTGACGCAGGATTGGGGGCCAGATGCCATTCATCGGAATCTGCGCAATATCAGCCGTTGTATGGATGCCGGCTTTTTCCGCGTGGAATGCACACACGCGACAAGCGAAGTGCTGCATCGCAGCAACATTGTGGAGCCTACAGGCATTCCTGTGGCGCAAAGCCAATATCTGGGCAATGGCATTGTCACAGCTGTTGTCGATTTGGATCATGATCGTCCGCGACGGTACGCCCGGGAATGGAAGGAACACACGCCGAAAGGCTATTTGCCAGAATATCAGGACACACAGCTTCCCAAAGAATACAACGATCTGCGCGAAACAATCCTTAAACAGCGGAGGCCTGAATTGTATCAGGCTCTGTGGCCAGAGGACAAAAATTAGAGTCTTTCCGTGGGGGGATATATGCTAAATTTGAGGAATCCGTTCAATTTTCCTGGCAATTCCCCTGAATATACAAGGAACTAAAATCGCCTTATAAAATACAAATAATTAGCAAAAGCGCTCGACATCAGAATAGGCTGGGCTAAAACGATTAAAAAGTTGGGGGCGAGTTTGTGAGGAGGCTTGGGCTTTCTGCTTTATTGATTGTGACGGGAAGCCTGTGTCTGATTTTTGCTTCAGGGGGGATTTCCGTCTCATGGGCGCAAGCCAGCGGCCCGCGTTTGGGCTATGTATATCCTGCGGGAGGCCGGCAAGGCACAACTTTTCGGATAGAAGTCGGCGGGCAAATGCTGCGCGGGGCTGATGCTGTGGATATCTCCGGCGATGGCGTTTCTGCCACTGTTTTGGAATATGTCCGCCCTCTGGGCCAAAATGAGCTTAATGATGTATCCGAGATATTGCGCAATCTTGTCAAAAGGCGCTGGAGCCTGAATACAATGCGGGCTATCGCCGCGGATCCGGATCCCCCTAAATTGCCCGATCATCCCTGGCTGCGCGGCCTGGATCGCAAATCTTTGGGCGAAATCATTCGCCTGCATAATCGGCTCTTTGATCCCAAACAGCAGCCCAACGCCCAGCTGGCCGATCATGTGGACATAGAAGTTACAATCGCCCCGAATGCCCCGCCTGGCGACAGGGAGCTGCGCGTGATGACGCCAGCAGGAATCACAAATCCTGTGCGCTTTCAAATAGGGACATTGCCTGAAGTTTGCGAAGAAGATGTTGCCGAGCCTATTTTAAAGCCTGTAAATGTGCCTGCAGTTTTGAATGGCCAGATCACGCCCGGGGATGTGGATCGCTTCCAGCTGCGGCTGCAGCGCGGCCAAAAGCTTGTGTGCCGCATGTTTGCCCGCTATCTTGTCCCCTATGTGGCCGATGCGGTGCCTGGCTGGTTCCAGGGCATTCTCACATTATACGATTCTGAGGGCAAAGAAGTCGCTTTTGCGGATGATTATCGCTTTGATCCGGATCCCGTGCTATTGTTTGTGGTGCCACAGGAGGGGATATACACCTTAGAAGTACGCGATTCCATCTATCGGGGGCGGGAAGATTTTGTCTATCGGATTTATGTCGGGGAGCTGCCTTTTGTCACGGAAATGTTTCCGCTCGGCGGGCGTGTCGGCGCGTCTTTACGGGCAACGCTTAAAGGCTGGAATTTGCCTGTGAATGAAATAGCTCTGAATACAGCGCCCGGCGCGGATAGCTTACGCTGGGCTGTCGTGGGCGCCGAGGAAGGCTTGCCTAATAGTCTGCCCTATCTTGTGGATGATTTCCCCGACAGCCCTGAAAAGGAGCCCAATGACAATATCTCCTCCGCTCAGAATGCCTCGCTCCCCCAGGCCATTAATGGCCGCATCGGCCAGCCCGGCGATGTGGATGTGTTTGCTCTAAAGGCGCAAGCAGGGGAAACAATTATTGCGGAAGTCTTTGCGCGCCGGCTCTATTCGCCGCTGGATGCCTTTTTGGAGCTTGTGGATGCTTCGGGGCAAATCTTAGCCCGGGAGGATGATTATACAGATCCGGCGGCGGGCTTAATCACACATCAGGCGGACTCTTTGTTGCGCGTGTCAATCGCTCAGACAGGCACATATTATTTGCGCCTGGGCGACACACAGGGCCACGGCGGCGAGGCGTATGTCTATCGGCTGCAATTGCGTCAGGAGCAGCCCGATTTTGCGCTACGCGTGACGCCTTCCAGTGTGAGCGTGCCGCCCGGAGGACGCGTGAAAATTAAGGCGCTGGCTATCCGCAAGGACGGCTTTGACGGGCCTATTGATCTGGCTTTGAAAGACGCCCCGGCGGGCTTTACGCTGGCCAAAGCCCGCATTGCCGAAAAAGAAAATGCTGTTGAGATGGAATTAACAGTGCCGCGGGGATTGCTGCGGCAGATATTGCCCTTGGAATTCGAGGGGCGCGCCCAAATAGGCAATAGCATCGTCATTCGTCCGGCTGTGCCGGCGGAAGAGATGATGCAGGCCTTTGCTTATACACATCTGGTGCCGCAGCAGGAATTTATTGTCGCTATTCGGGGCCCGGGGCGCCCTCCTGTAATCTGGCGGCCTTTGGCGCCGGGGCTGGAAATTGCTGATTTTCAGCCTCTGCGTTTTAGGCCCGGCGACAAAGCCAGTGTGTTGATAAAAGCCCCTGCGGTGCTGCCGGATCGGCTGCAAACGCCCCGGGAGGCGCTGCGCTTTGCTTTGAGCCATCGCGTGCGGGGCCTGGCCCTGCAAGATGTCGCCGCCCGGCCTGATGGCTTCACGCTCACAATCCTTGCCGATGCTAATCTTGTCCAGATTGGCGACAAAGGCCATTTGATTATTGAAGCCTATCGAGAGCTATCCGGCAACGCGAGCGGCCAAAGAGCGCGGCTGCAGCGCGTCTCTTTAGGCGTCTTGCGTGCCATCCCTTATGAAATAATAGCCCCTTAAATTTGCGAAAGGAGGCTGCACAATGTCTGCCAAACGAGTCAGTGTGCTGATGTGGGCTGTTACGGTGCTGGCGCTGTGTATTTATAATGGGGCGCTTTGGGCTCAGGAGCCTCTGACAGTGAAAATTATGTCCAATGGGCTTTTGCAAATCAGCCGGGGAGAAGTGCCGATAGGCACTATCGAACTCAATGCCCATGGGCCCGGCTGGAAGCATGCGCCGCAAAATACAGCCACAGGCGAAATCGCGGATCTGGGCGAAGCGGGCAAGCGCGTCACAGGAACGCTCCCTGTCCCCAACACTGAGGGCGGCGCCATTCAATTCACAGAGACGGTGCGGCCGGTGGCCAAAGGCTTGCAGCTGGAATATGAGGTCAGCATCACCAAAGCCATGCGGCTGAATGGGCTTCAATTGTCCCTCAATCTCCCGGTGGCGGTGTATAAGGGTAAGGAAGTGCTGCTGATCCATCCCGAAGCGGATATGCGCACGGTCACACTGCCCGAGGAGCAGCCCGAGAATTTTATGCTCTGGGGGGGTGAGGCGGCGCGCATTGAAATCGCCAGGGACGCCGCAGAGGCTATAGCGCTGGAAATGCGGGCGGCGGCGGATGTGGTCATTCAGGATTTGCGCCAGTGGGAGCATCAGATTTTTGAAATCCGTCTGCCGGCGATAATGGAAGATCAGGGGCGCGATGTCACGCCGGACGACAAATTTCATCTGGATGTCACGATTTCATTTGCCACGCCGATTAAGCTGATTGGCCCATAATAAGAAAGCGCTGTCTTGACGAGCGAGGTGCCCGGCGCGCCTGTTGGCCTGTACGCGCTGCGGGTCCTCCTTAATCCTCTTAATCCTGGGGGGCTGTACAATTAACATCTTATCTTTTTATCTTTAATGTCCAGGCGTGTTCGCCGGGGCGCAGAGCCGGCAAACGCACGCGCAAGCCCTCTGACTCCTGTTGCCATTGGACGGGCGCAGAGCTGCCCAGCAGCGAGACAGAGCGAATCGTCTCCCCGCCAGTTGGGCCCAGGGAGCGAATACATATTTCATTCTCCTCCGGCCAGCCCAGCATGATGGCGTACAAAATATCTCCCTTTTGCGTGAAACGGATGTCTTCGGCGGTGAAGGCGCTCCGTTTGGTGTCGCTAAAGCTGCCTTCCGGGACATCCGTGGGGCCTTCGCCATATACTTTCCAGGGCCTCGTGCCGTAAATCGCTTCGCCGTTTATGTCCAGCCAGTCGCCGATTTGGCGCAAAATCGCCGCTTCGGGCTCCGGGATTGTGCCGTCTGGTCTGGGCCCCACATTCAACAAAAGAGCGCCATTTTTGCTCACGACATCCACAAGATCGCCAATGAGTTGCGTGGCTGTCTTGTAATCATGCCCCTCAATGTAGCCCCATGAATTTTTGGAAATAGAAGTGTCATTTTGCCAAAAGCGCGGGCTAATGCCAGAAAGCTGGCCACGTTCGATATCATACACGGCGCTGCCCTCGGCAAAAGCCTGATGTTTGTAATTAATCGCTACTGGCAAGCCCCACTGGAAGGCGCGATTGTAATAATAGGCAGCGAAATGGCGTAAATAGGGCTCAAAGGGCGGCTCTTCAATCCACCAGTCAAACCAGATCAGCTGCGGCTGATATTTATCCACTAATTCACAGGTGCGGGCCAGCCAATCCGCCAAAAATGCCTCATCCGGCGGCGTCTCTTTAGGCTGCGCCGGACCATACAGGCCCTCATAACGCGGATCCTGCACATCGGAAGGGAATTCCCGGCCACCGCTAAAAAACCACCAGTGTTCCGCCCGATGGGAGGAAACGCCGAATACAAGGCCATACTTTCGGGTCGCCTGCGCCAGCTCACCAATGATATCTCGCCTGGGCCCCATCTGCACGGCGTTCCAGGGCGAAAATCGGCAATCATACATGGCAAAGCCATCGTGATGTTCCGCCACGGGCACAATAAATTTAGCCCCGGCCGCCACAAACAATTCCAGCCACTCCTCCGCGTCAAAACTTTCGGCCTTGAAAAGAGGAATAAAATCTTTATAGCCGAATTCTGTTTGGGGACCGTAGGTGGCGATATGATGGGCGAATTCGGGCGTCCCCGGCACATACATATGACGCGGATACCATTCATTGCCAAAAGCGGGCACACTGTACACGCCCCAATGAATGAAAATGCCAAATTTGCCGTCGAGGTACCAGTCTGGCACCTGAAACTGCTGTAAGGACTCCCAGGTCGGCGCAAAAGGACCTTCAGGAATAGGAGGCTGGAGCTCGGGCATAGGCATCCCTTTTTCTGCTGGCGCGAATTTTTATTTGCCAGGGATTAAAGTGAGGCTATAATATCATAAACTTCCCTTTATTCTTTCTAATTTTTCCTTTCGCTAACACAGGCTTTATTCCCTGCTTATGGAGGAAACAGCTTCTGCCAGGGGAAAAGCTCTTTTGATGTTTTTATGAAGTAGCTATTTTGAGGTGACACGCTTGCCTGAGGAAGTTTCTGCCTCGCAAATCCCGACCACTTTCACCCGCGCCAAAACGGCTGCTTCCCCTTCTGGCGGATACCGTGCCGCCACGAAGCGCGCCATCCTGATTGCGGTCGTGCTGGCGTTGCTTGTTTCGGCGTGGGCGAAGCAGGCAGAATTGATTACCTTAACGAGCCAAGTTTCCGAAAGCACGCCGCCGATTGCTTCCATTTTGAGCCTCTTTTTGCTGATTGGATTGAGCGGCCTGATGACGCGGCTGGAGCGCTGGGCAGCCCAGGGACAGGGGCCAGCCCGAAAAAGGCTTTTGCGGTGGGCGCAGCAATGGAAGCCTACGCCCGGCGAAATGCTCGTCGTTTTTGTTATTCTGGCGATTACAGCCGCCATGCCCGGCGTGGGGCTGTTCCGCCAGGTGATGCCCTGCTTAATGGTGACGCAATATTTTGGCATGCCCACGAATCATTTGGCGGAGATGGCGACGGCTATTCCGCCGCAATGGGCGCCCACGGACCCGGAAGTGGCGCGGATTTTCTGGGAAGGGGGCGATGTCAATCCGCTCTCTTTGGGGATAGACTGGATTCCCATACTGGGGCCCGCGCTGGAAGGCATTTTCCGCTTCCTCACGGGGCCCCTGCTCGTGCCCTGGCAATACTGGCGCATTCCCTTTCTGCTGTGGAGCTTTTATCTGAGCGCATATTTCGTCAGCGCTTTTTGCTTTATTTCGCTCTTCCGCCGCGCCTGGGAAGAAGATGAGCGGCTGACATTTCCTGTGTCCAGCTTTGCCGTGGAAATGATCCGCCCCGAAGGCAGTCTGCTTTCCGGCCACAGCTTCTATCGCGACCCCGTAGTGTGGATTGGCTTCAGTCTGGCCGTGATTTACAATCTGACGAATGCCTTGAAAGTGTTCAATCCCGCGCTGCCGGCGCTGGGCATATCCTATTCCCTGGCCAATTTCTTTACAGAAGCGCCCTGGGACACTATGCGCGGATTTTCCATCTTTTATAAGCCCGAAATCCTGGGCCTGGGCTATCTTGTCCCCTCAGATGTGCTCTTTTCCATCTGGTTTTTTACCCTGATGGAATGGATTATCCGCCCCTTTGCCAAGATGGCTGGCTATATGCCCTCGGGGTTCCCGTTTATGACGCACCAGGCAATGGGGGCCTTTTTGCTGCTGGGCGTGTATTTTTTGTATCAGGCGCGCCAGCGGCTGTATGAAGTCATCTTGAAGGCGACAGGCAATGCGCCGGAGCTGGAAGACAGCACGGAGCCTCTGCCCTTTGCCGTCTCCTTCTGGCTCGCCCTCGGCGGGATGGCCGTCGTGTTTATCATGCCGATGATTTTTGGCGTTTACTGGTGGATGGCGCTGATGTATTTTGGCATTATGTTCCTCGTGCTGCTGGTCTATTGCCGCAATCGCGCCGAGATGGGCTTTCCGATTGTCTGGGGCTATCCGCTGTACCAGCAGCGCGAATTTATGGTGAATTTCCTGGGCAGCGCCCGGCTTTTGCCCGGCGGCCAGAGTGCCTCCCTGACCCTGCTCACGATGTTTTCCTGGCTGCAGCGCAGCGTTAATCAAGCCATTACGAGCACCGGCGTAGAATCCTGTGTGGCGGCGCATCGTTTGGGCCAGAGCCGCCGCACAATTGCGAAAGTCGTAATCGGCTCCCTTATCTTTGGCATTGTCCTGGCCTTTTTAGTCAATCTGTCCGCCTATTATGAATACGGCGGACTGGTGCTGTCCAGCCCAGGCGGCATTGAAGGCGGACAGATGACGCAGGAAGTGCTGGGGCAATTTATGGCCATCTCCCAGTGGCTGGATAAGCCCCAGGCGCCGGATGTGCGCAAAATGAGCTATACGATTGCCGGAGCCGTCATTGCCGGCCTGTTGATTGCGGGCCGTCGGGCCTGGGTGCGCTTCCCCTTCCACGCCGGCGGCTATGCCCTCGCCAATTGTCATAATGCGCCTTTTATGTGGTTCCCGGCGCTGATTTTATGGCTGACGAAAACTTTGACGCTCAAGCTGGGCGGAGTCAAATTGTATCGCCGCGTGGCGCCGGGCTTTTTGGCGTTCACTTTGGGGCATTTCTTCTCCGTGGGCTTATGGAGCCTGATAGGACTGTGGGCCGGGGAATGGGTGCGCCGCTATATTGTATGGTTCCTGTAGCCGCCCCCTCCTTGCTTATTCTCGCACTAAATCGGGCCCCGGAATGAAGAAATGGAAAACAATCCAGAAAGTTAAAATAAAGCACACGCCCAAAATCAGCCCGTATGCCGCCGGCTTTAAGCGCTGAAAGACTTGATAGCCGCCGAAGCGGACGACAGCAATTTTGATGATCCAGCCCAAAAAGATGGAGAGCCAGTAGCGTTCTGTGGGCCAGCCGATCCAGGCGACAAAGCCCAGGGGATGGAAGGGCCACCATAAAAAGCGCTGCCGCATAAAAACTAAAAAGAGCGTTGTCAAGCCCCCGAGGCCAATGCCCAGCCACTCTTCGCCGCCCATTTTGATGGCGCCGCGCAGCTCCGAAGCGAGCCGATTGACAGTCCCCAGCCCGCTGCCCTGTGGCCACCAGCCCAGCCGAAAAACGCCATAACTGTAAATTACAGTCGGAATGGCGAAATGACACACAAACAGCCCGAGCGTTACGGCCGCCAGCAAAAGGCCCATTGTGGGCAGGCGCGGCGCCGGCATGAGGGAGCTTATTTTCAGGCACTGGAAGGCCTGGGGCAAAAATTGCGTGGCTGTGCCGCGGATTTGCGTCCAGCTCATCATTGTCAGCAGCGTGTGATTAAGCGCCCCGATTCGCCGCACGCCCAGCATCCGCACAAGCATCTGATCCAGCCGAAACGGACTGGAATAGATGAACATTCCCGCTTCACAGACGACACGCGCCACCACCAGCGAAACAAGCGGAAACAGGCCCATCAGCAGCGCCGCCCAGCCCAGCGCCAGGCCAATTTGCCGCGCCCATAATAAGATAAAAGCAAAACAGGCGAGAAGCCCCCAGAAGGCGACGCGTTCTTCCGGCCGCGCCCGCAACTCCTCGGGCGCCCAGCCCCCCGCCCGGCGCCACGCCTGTCCCCCAGGCGCGTGCGCCGAAAGATTCCAGCCCAAAAGCCGCGCCAGCCCCTGCACACAGTCTTCCGTAATGGCGCGCAAATAATGCCGCGCCGACCACAAAAGCGCCAGCGCAAGCACTAAATAGCCGCCCACCGTCTGCATTTCCGCAAATTGGGCATGATTTGTCCGCAAGCCCAGACTCATGCGCAACGCGGCCTGCGTCAGCCGCAAAAGATAAAAGAGCCAGAGGCTAAAAGCCACTTCGCTGGAGAGCAAATAGGAAATGCCGACCATTTCGGGATATAAATGCAGGGGCATATAATTGAAAGCCACCAGCGGGCCGCCGCCAAACAGGGGCCCGCTGTCTTTTTGCAAATTCAAATCGGGCACAGAGGGGAAATAGCTGTGCAAGCCTTTTGTGAGATACGGGATCATCGCCAACCCCAATGTTGTCCACAGCAGCCAGTTGCGCAGCAGCGGCGAGACATTCGGCTGCCCTTCTGTCAAATCAAGCGGGACTTGCGTCAGCGGATACAGCAAACGCTCCTGCGTCTCCCAGCGGCGACTTAAAAGCGTGGCGACACACAAAAGCAGCCCATAGAAAGCTAAAATAAATGGCGTCCATACAAGGAGGGGCACAATCCAGGGCCGCCAGGGCAAGCGGCGCCCCGGCGGCAGTCCCTCGTAGGCCCATAAAATGACGGGCGCCTCGCGATTTTTGTCCGGCACAAGCCACGCCGGCAGCTTCTCCAAATACGCCTCCGGGGGCACAATCTCAGGAATGGCATAATAGACTATCGCCAGCACATTCAAATAAAAATGCTGGGCGTATTCCTGTCCGGGCATCCCCGCCATAATCGCCAATAAAATAAAAATGGCTAGCAGCTCCTGGCGCGTCAGCCCTCGGCCCGGGCGGATTTTACGCCAGAGGAGATTCGCCAAAAGCAGCAGCAGAAGCAACGCCATCACGCCGCGGGGCAAATAGCCCGTGCCCAAAATCTCATAACGCAACATCACGGAAATGCAGCCCGCCACTGTAAAGCCCATAATTAAAAACATTGCCAGAAAAACAGAACGGGCTGTAAAGCCATGGGGCTTTTTATCTGCCTGGGCTTCTATTTGGGGAGCATGTTTAAGCGCCATCAGCTTTTACAAAAGCCTCTACATAATGCAAAACAAGCTATTCTATTTCCTTTCGCCTCCGCACAGTCGAGGCCTGTATGTGGATGTCCAAATATAAGGCCATAAATTCGCGTGGGCAATGGCTGGCAAAAGAGCTTTCGCCTTCCGTTTGAGACATAGTTGCTCTTCCGAGCGCCTTATTTCCATAAATGTTAGCGCTCGACAGGCTTCTAACGCTTGCCAAGCTTCCTGAAAAGCCGAAAGACATGCCGTTCATACGGCCCGAAGCGAACTTTCCACATTCCTTTTTGAGAAGGAACGCGTCGGCCTTCAAACACAACCTCTATCGCCTCGCTTCCTGTGTCAGACAAAGCCAGTGTGGCCTGGATCGGCTCCGGACGCGTATTTATCGCCAGCACATAGATGTGCTGCCCCAGGCGATAGCTTTGCGCCATCACTTGAGGCGCCTCACATTGCACTGGCGGCGCTTTTTCCAGGCTCCCCAGCACAGGCGCCAGATGAGCTAGTTCCACACACAGGGCGCGCATTTCGGCCCAGCATTCTTTCGTGCGCGGAATCTGGGCAAAATAATATATGCCCCGGGCACCAGCAATTAACGAGCCGTAAGCCATACAGGAAAGCTCCCGCGGCGTGGGCTCCCGATCCATCCAATAGGCGTAGCCGGTGCCCTGTAGCCACATCCACACGGGCTTGCGCTCCCTCGCTGCAGCCTCTGCCATAGTCGCCACGCCCTTAATAGCCGCCAAAGGCTCGCTATGGGGAATGGGATAAATATCCGTGGAATAAATATCCCCCATATGGCCTGTGAGCTTGTTGGACAAATAATTAATAAGGGCCGGATGATGCGGATCCAATTCCTTGGCCCATCGCAGCCGCGCTTCTGCTTCCGCAAAATGCTCTCCGCTGGGCTCATCGTAAACATACCAGCATAATAAAGCCGGATGTTCCCGCAGGCTGACAATATGCTCACGAAATCGCTCCCGCGGGATATTGCCGTCGAGCCAGGGAATAACGCGCAAGCCGGCCTGGGCGGCATAATCCAGATATTGCCGCAACTGCTCTGTTGTGATACGAGCGTTAATCTCTATACAGACATCCGCAAAGCCTGCTTGCGCCACAACATCCAATATCTTTACATCAGAAATGAATTCCAGCCCCAGAGCATGCATCAGATACGGCTGGCCATCCACAAGGAAACGGCCTCTGCTGTCAATACGAACAACAGAGGGCTTGACAGGCCCGCGGATACGGCGGCCGGCGGCAATTTGGGGCAGGCGAGGAGGCGGCGTCCAATCTACAGTCGCTTCCCGCGCTATAAGCTCTGCCTCAGCCGGATGAGGATGAAATTCCTCTGTGTCATGGCCTTCGGCCTGAATTTGCACATCATCCAGCCATAATGTTCCTTCGGCTTCAGCGCCAATGCGAATGCTCAAATATTGGCCCGGCGGAATGCCCCGGAGCACAAGACGCCGCCACTTCGTTCCTGTTTTATCTGTGCCGCGGACATTGCCCACGGCAAGACTCACAGGCATATCTTCCCGATCCGCACGCGCCCACACGGATAATGTGTATTGGGCGGCGGGCTTATCCCGCAGCGTCAGCCAGGCAGAAACAGCTTGTAGCTTTGGCAGCCCCGGCGCATTCACAATTTTGAGGCTGGATTGTCCGCTGTGCGCCTGTGTTGTGTCCAGGCAAAAATGACGGCGCCACAAATCCATATCGGCAGCCCAGGGCAGATGGCCAATGCCCCAATGGCCGCTGCCCCAGGCATACGGCAGGGGGCCAGGGACTTCAAAGCTGCCATTGCGCACATAATTGCGCCGCCAATCCCTCAGAGTCGTTGTAAAATGGCGCAGGCGAAATGTAATAGGGCCCGGCGCGGCCCCCCAAACAGAAAAACGGAAGCGCTGGATATTTTCCCAGCCGCCAGGATCTCCTTCTGTGCCGAATTCATCCAGCTCCAGGCTCCGTTGCCTCCAGACAGGCTCTTTCGTTTCCTTGCCGCTTCCGAAAAAGCCCGCCCCTAGAAAGCGGGCATGCCAGCCTCCGGGCGTGCCGAAATAAATGCCCACTGTTTTTATTCGTTCGGGATGTTCCACGAAAAATTCCGCGCTAATTGCGCCTTTCTCAGAAAGATTCATTGGCCCCACATAATCCCAGCACAGCCGATCGTCTTCGGCCTTAAATAAGCCCGAAAGGACAAGACAATTGCTGCCATCGGGCAATCGTTCCAGCTGCACAGGCGGCGAACCGAATTGGGGCTGCCAGAATCTCTGCGCTACAGCAAGATCCGAAAAAGCAAAAATATCAGGCGCGGAAGTTTGCGCCCCTGCCGAGAGGAGAATTGAAAAACTGAATATCCACAATGCACAATGTTTCATTGGGCCAAGCTCCAGATTTTTTTATGTTATTCTGATTGGCATTATTCCTCTCCTGCTGCAGGAAGCTGCTATTTCAGAAAGAAAAAAGAATTTAAAGTAAAAAACAATATAAAATATTTTCAATCTTACAGCAAAGGAAGATAGAAGATGAGAGGGCCTCGGATACATTTGCTTTGTAATGCGCATTTAGATCCTGTCTGGCTGTGGGAATGGGAAGAGGGAGCGGCGGAAGCAATATCCACATTTCGGACAGCAGCAGATCTGTGCGAAATATTCCCGAATTTTGTCTTTAATCACAATGAGGCCATTTTGTATGAATGGATTGAGGAATACGAGCCGTCGCTATTTAAGCGCATTCGACAGCTTGTGAAGCGGGGCCAATGGCATATAATGGGCGGCTGGTTCCTCCAGCCCGATTGTAACATGCCCAGCGGCGAATCTTTTGTTCGGCAAGCGCTCTATGGACGTTGTTATTTTGCCGAAAAATTTGGCGTCAGGCCCACAACAGCGATTAATTTTGATCCTTTTGGCCATAACATAGGCTTGCCGCAAATCCTGGCCAAATCGGGCTATAATTCTTATCTGTTTTGTCGCCCCAGCCAGAATGATTGTCCATTGCCCGCCGATCAATTTGTGTGGATTGGCCGCGACGGATCACGCGTTTATGCCTGCCGGATGCCATTTTATAATTCTCCTTTGGGCGGCGCGCGCAAAAAAGCGGAAGATATCATTGCCAGCCCTGCGGGCCAAGCCGCGCTGGCTGAAGGCAAGCCGTTGCTTATTCCTTGGGGTGTCGGCAATCATGGCGGCGGGCCTTCTCTTCAGGATCTTCAGGATCTGGAAGCTCTCATCCGCTCTCGCCCCGATTTGTCTATCATTCATTCCACGCCCGAAGCCTATTTTGCCGAATTAATCGCTTCGGGAAAAGATTTGCCCGAACATCACAAGGATCTTAATCCCTGGGCTGTGGGCTGTTATACATCGCAAATACGGATTAAACAATTGCATCGGCGGCTGGAAAATGAGCTGTACAGCCTGGAAAAGATGGCTTCTGCAGCCTGGCTTAATAAATTAATGGATTATCCTGCAGAAGAAATCCGAGCAGCTTTACGGGATTTGCTCATGTGTGAATTTCATGATATTCTTCCCGGCTCTTCGCAGCAGCATGTGGAAGAAATGGCGCTGCGAGTGCTCAGCCATGGCTTGGAGATTGTGTCACGGCTGAAAGCACGCGCCTTTTTTGCTTTGTCGGCTGGCCAGCCTCCTGCCAAGCCAGGCACAATTCCCATCCTCGTGTACAATCCCCATCCTTTTCCTGTAAGAAAAATTATAGAATGTGAATTTCAGCTTCCTGATTTCAATTGGACAGACACATTCACAATCGCCACAGCCTATCAAGGCAAAAAGCCGCTGCCCTCACAGATCGAAAAAGAGCTATCTAATCTTAATCTGGATTGGCGCAAACGCATTGTATTTAAGGCGGAGCTGGCGCCATCACAAATGAATCGCTTTGATTGCCGTCTCCAGCGTGTGCCTTCAAAGCCGGCATGTGGAGATTATTTGCAAGGCGATCACATTGTCATTCAAACACAGGATTTAGAAGTAAGCATCAACACAAATACAGGGCTTCTGGATTGTTATCGTATCCAGGGCCGTGACATTCTTGCGCCCCAAGCTTGTGAGGCCCTTGTTATGGAAGATGACGAGGATCCCTGGGGCATGCGTGTGCGTGCCTTTCCCAAAATCGCCGGGCGCTTTAAGCTCTTATCGCCTGCGGCGGCAGCGCGTTTTGCTGGCGTGCGGGCCAAAACGCTTTTGCCTGTGCGTGTGATTGAGGATGGAGATGTGCGTGTTGTTGTAGAGGCTTTATTCGGCTATCGACATTCCTTCATTTGTCAGCGATATAAAATTCCTAAGTCGGGCACAGAGTTAGAGTTGGAAACACGCGTCCAATGGGCGGAAAAAGATCGCCTGTTAAAGCTTCAGCTCCCATTGGCTTTCTCTGTGCAAAGTTATCTGGGACAAACTGCCTATGCCGTAAATGAATTGCCTAAAAACGGCGATGAAGCTGTAGCTCAAAAGTGGCTGGCAGCCCTGGGAACAGATTGGGCCTTCACATGCATCAATAACGGCACATATGGCTCCAGCCTTGCAGGAAATAATTTGCGCCTGTCATTGTTGCGTTCGCCAGCATATTCTGGCCATCCTATTGGCGATAGGCCCATTGTCCCCCAGGATCGCTTCACAGCGCGCATTGATCAGGGCGAGCGCCTGTATCGCTTTTGGCTTAATGCGGGGGCGATACAGGAACGCTTGGAAGCGATTGATCGGGAAGCGCTTGTGCATAATGAGGAGCCAATGGCGCTGTCTTTCTTCCCTTCTGGAGCTGGACAAAAGCCAGGCGCATTCGTTATGCTGAGCGATAAAGTCGTTCAATTGACAGCTTTGAAGCGTTCTGAAGACGGCAAACGACTCATTGTGCGCTTGTTTGAGCCAACAGGAAAGCCGCGCACAACAATATTGCGGCTGCCTTTGTTAGCCTTACAATTGCGTGTTGCTTTACAGCCCTTTGAAATTAAAACATTAGCTATTAATCCAAACACAGGGGATTGGCAAGAAACAAATCTAATGGAGGAGCCTGTTTAGTTCCGTAGCTTTACAAAACAAAATCGTGTGGATATACGGGGCATAAGAGACACAACATCGGAAAGCCTCTTAGGGCAGGATTTGGAGAATATGATTTGTTATTTAAGTTTGGGCTCCAATTTGGGAGATCGCGCGGCTTATTTACGGCAGGCTGTGGAAGCATTGGGGGCGCATCCCCACATAAAGCTTCTCCAGATTTCGGCTGTATACGAAACGAAAGCTGTGGCTCAGGAGCCCCAGCCTGATTATCTCAATCTGGCCGTCGCTATTGAAACAGAATTAACGCCACAGGAATTGCTGGCAGTCACGCAGCAAATAGAAATATGTTTGGGACGCTTGCGGCCTTATCCACAGGCGCCGCGGACAATAGATATTGATTTATTGTTATGCGGCGATATTTCAATAAATACAAAAGATTTGACGCTCCCTCATCCGCGGATGCTGCTTCGCCAGTTCGTTATTCAGCCCTTAGCGGAGCTCAATCCGGAACTACAGATAGGAGATTCGCCTGCTCTGCGCCAGCTTGTGAAGCCCAACGATCCCGATGTCAAGCGCATAGGACGCTTGGAGGATTGCGGAACATTAAAGTCTTAGGCTCACAGCCGAAAAAACAAAAAGAATTGTATATAGATTGGAGGAGGCCGATCAACGGCTGTTTGCCCGGCAAAAGGGAATGCAATGTGGGGCAATGTGACATTAGCGCAACGTGTACAGCTTTTCCGGGAATTAGCGACGCTTGTTCAGGCTGGCATGTCGCTGGCGATGGCGCTGGCAACGCTGCAAGAACAAAACAAAATGCCCGCGCTGCAGCGGGCTTTACAAGATGCTGCTCGTTCTGTAGCGGCAGGCAAACGATTTTCGGAGGCAATGGCCCGACATCCACATATCTTTTCCGAATTGTCCGTCGCCCTTATTCGCGCCGGAGAAGAAAGCGGCCGTCTGGACACAATGCTTGGAGCCGTCGCCGATTATTTAGAAAGAGAATTAGAATTTCGTCAGACATTGTCCCGGGAAACATTATATCCCAAGCTTTTATTGGCTGCTGTGATATTGATTCCCCTGGGAGCAAAAATGTTTGTCGCTGCGTTTATGTCCGGCGGAAAAGCGGCTTTTGCCATTGCTGTTTCTTTTTTTCTTAAGATCGTGCTGTATGCTTTTTTGCCGCTAATGTTATTATATTATGTGTATCGGCAATATGGGGCCACAGCGCAGGGGCGGCGCGCCCTTGATTACATTCGGCTGCGCGTGCCTGTTTTTGGCGCTGTGGCGATGAAGCTTTCCTGGGCGAGGCTCTGCCGGGCTTTGGCGGCGCTATATGCCGCAGGCTTGAATATCCGTTCTGCTGTCCAGATTGCTGCTCGCACAGCCGCCAATCGCGTTGTGGAAGAAACATTTTTGGCCACGCTGCCTGCTTTAGAGCGCGGAGAAAAGCTCAGCGACGCTTTGCAGCGCACAGGCTACGCTCCGCCTCTAGCTTTAAGCATGCTACGCACAGGAGAACAAACAGGCCAGATTGACATCACGCTGGCAAAAGTCGCCGATTATTTCGAAGCGGAAGCTTTTACAACGTTACGCAAAAGCATGACAGCCATTGTGCCCTTGGCAGTTGTCATTTTTGGGATTATAGTATTAATTATGGCGGTGCAATTTTATAGTGGATATTTTTCCAGCCTGTTAGCTGAATAATGTGGAGGGGATTGTTCAAAAATTATGCGGATTGAAAAAAGGATTGTTGGAGTACGCGCTTTTGTGCAGGCGGCGCGACGGGAGGGGCATTCCATTGGCTTTGTTCCCACAATGGGCGCTTTTCACGAGGGGCATCTGGCTTTAATGCGCCGCAGCAAAGCAGACAATGATGTAACAATTGTGAGCATATTTGTGAATCCCACACAATTTGGCCCCCAGGAGGATTTCGCCTCCTATCCCCGCGATCTGGCCGGAGACGCCCTTCAAGCGCAACAGCTAGGCGTGGATCTCATCTTTGCCCCTGCTGTGGAAGAGATGTATCCCGAGGGATATAACACATGGATTACAGTGGAAGGGGGCTTGACATCCGGCTTATGCGGCCGCTATCGTCCTGGACATTTTCGTGGCGTAACGACAATTGTGGGGAAGCTGTTTAATATCGTGCAGCCGGATCGCGCGTATTTTGGCGAAAAGGATTATCAACAGCTGCAAGTTATCCGACGCATGACACGAGATTTGAACATGCCCATTACAATCATTGCTGTGCCTACAGTGCGTGAGGCCGATGGCCTGGCAATGAGCTCGCGCAATGCCTATTTGAGCCCCCAGGAGCGCGCAGTGGCGCCGCGGCTATATGAAGCGCTTCAAGCGGGCGCACAAATCGTGAAAAACGGCGGCACAGGCGCACAGGCTTTAGCCGTTGCAGAGGAAATGCTGGCCAAGGAGCCTTTAATACGGATACAGTATCTTGAGGCCGTGGATCCTGAAACATTAGCCGATAAAAAAGAAGGCAGTGCGCCGCTTGTTCTGGCGGCAGCTATTTTTCTTGGCAAAACACGGCTGATTGATAATGTCATTGTCGAAAATGAAGACACAAGGAGCCGAAATAATAAAGCGTGTAAAAACAATCATTCCATCAATTAATCTGCCACGATTACATATCTAAGTGGGAATAGGGATATTTCTGGCTATGTTGCGCTATATGGCAAAAAGCAAAATACATGGGGCGACTGTCACACAGACAGAGCTACATTATGAGGGCAGCATCACAATTGATGCGGAGCTGATGGAAGCGGCAGACATTTTGTCTGGCGAACGCGTTCAAATTGTGAATCTGAACAATGGCAGCCGGATGGAAACATATGTGATCGAAGGCCCGCCCGGCTCGGGCATAATTTGCCTTAATGGCCCCGCGGCGCGTCAGGCTGTCGTGGGCGACAAAATTCATATCATCAGTTATGCCTTTTATGAGGATACGGAGGCTAAAAAGCTAGTTACAAAAACAATTCTTTTAGATGAAAATAATCGTTGGCAAAGGCATAAGGATTTATGAGCGGGCAGCCTCTGATCAGGGAAATTGTCGCCCGGGCGCTGACAGAAGATATCGGGCCGGGAGATATCACAACTGAGCTTGTCATATCGCCTGCGCAGCGAGCGCATGGCTATTTTTTGGCGAAACAAGCAGGCGTATTGTCGGGGCTGGATGTCGCGGAAGAATGCTTTCGGCATGTGGAGCCCCACATTGAGTTTGCCCCTTATTATCATGAAGGCCAGGCTTTTGTGGCGGGAGATTATCTGGCAGAAGTGCGCGGCTCCGCGCGGGCGCTTCTGACAGCCGAACGTGTGGCGCTTAATTTTTTGCAGCGATTATGCGGCATAGCCACATTGACAAAACAATTTGTGGAGCGCGTGGCCGGCACGAGAGCGCGCATTGTGGATACGCGTAAAACAACGCCCGGCTTGCGGATATTAGAAAAGCGTGCCGTGCGCGCGGGCGGCGGATTCAATCATCGTTTTTCCCTGTTTGATGGCATATTGCTCAAGGATAATCATATTGCGTTAGCGGGAGGCATTCAGCCTGCGGTGGCGGCCGCACGCACGGCCGCGCCTCATTTATTGAAGATACAGGTGGAAGTCAGCTCTCTGGAACAATTGCAAGAGGCTTTGGCAGCTGGGGCGGACGCTGTTTTGCTGGATAATATGTCAGTGGAGCAAATGCAAGAGGCTGTCGCGCTCGCGGGCGGACGTGTGCTGGTGGAAGCCTCGGGCGGCATTTCATTAGATAATGTGGCCGCTGTGGCCCAAACAGGCGTGGATTTCATTTCCATAGGGGCCCTGACACATTCGGCGCCCGCGATTGACATCAGCTTAGAGCTGCAACAAGAATGAAGCCTTTTGCGGAAAATATAGATGGCATTAAGCGCGCTTAATAACACGAGCTGTTTCTTTTGGGGCTATCGGGGGAAGCTGGCTTGTCTCCTCATCCCGGCATTTTTTGCCGTCTCCGTGTCTTGGCCGGAGCCGCCGCGGGCTCCTGTGATCAATCTGGCCTTGAATTGCTCGTATGTGTGTAATGTGGAGACATTGCCCGGCTGGCAGGGCCTTGTCGATGGAGATAAGAACTCGGATTCCGCTCCCGGCTGCTTTGCCACGGCAAATTCGCCTGTCCTGCCCAAAATCATCCTTCTGGATTTAGGCAGCTCGTGCCAGATCTCGAAAGTCGTCGTGTACAACAGCGCTAACGGCAATACGCGCACAATTTCAGTGTCCTGCTCCTCGGATGGCGTACATTATAAGAAGCTGCGGGAGCCCGATTTTGTGTTTGCCCAGGGAGCGGCTCAAATTTTGAGCATTAGCTTTCAGCCACGTCCCGCGCGTTATATTCGTTTCGCCTTCCCGGATACATGGAAAGGCGGCCTGGGCGGCGATTATTGCCTCTTCTTACGCGAAATTGAAATATTCGGGCAACGCACGGCGCCTCTTCAGCCCAATGATCCTTTTCTTTTAGCCGCGCAGCAGGAGCCTCTCCTCTCCTCGCCGGCGCTCCCCATTTTTAAGCGTTATTGTCTGCAAGCTTCCCGCGAGATTCAGATTGCCATTTTAGGGGATTCGCTGATTGATGGCTCTGCCCAGGAGGAACATTGGGCGCGGCTCATAGGCCCCAAATTAAACGCGCTTTATCCCCAAGCGCAATTCGTCGTGATTGGCGTGGGCGGCCCGGACAGTCCTGTTTCCGTTGCCTTGCAATGGGCGCAGGAGCATCGGGGCCCCCTGGCGCCGGATTTAATCATTGTGGCGTACGGCACTGATATGGCGCGTCAGGGCAGCTCTCCGGAAAAATTCCGGCAAGAATATCAGGCTTTGCTGGACGAGCTGACATCAAACACAGCCGCCTTGATTGTGCTCTTGACGCCCCTGCCCCTTGTAGATAAAGCCGTGAAGGCGCCCTTCGCCTGGGCGGAGTTTGTGGAAAAAATGGCCCAAATAAAAGGCCTTCCCCTCTTGCGCACGGCTGCTATTCTGAGTAAGATTGCCGATGAAAAGGCGCGCCTAACGCCGGCCGGGCAGCTCACGCCGCAGGGGCACAAAGCTCTGGCGGAGACATTTGCAGCCCTATTTCATTGACAACGCTCGTAATTTTAGTTAGTCTTTAAGACAAATCATCAGACAGCGCTAAGTCCCGCAGCATATTTCGCAGAAATGAGATGAGGCCTGATGCGCACCCTCGGCGCCATTTTATTGGGCTTGCTGTTGTTTTATCCCGGAGTGGAATTATTGCGCTGGCTGCTTGTGCAAGTATTAGGCGCGTATGATGCCATGACGCTCACTGACGGTTGCCTCTTGATTATCATCATCCTCTTATGCATACAGCTGCTGCGTCGCCCCTCTATGATACAACGCGCTCGCACGGAAAGCCGGGAACGAGAGCCGCTCGATAGCGAGCCGCAATTGCGTTATTTGCCAGGCAATAGCGCTTCCTCTCGAGGGCGTTCGTCCTCCTCCCGGTCGTCTAATACATCCCGGCGATTTCGTTAATGCAGCTAGCTTCCTCTCAATTTGAAAAAATTTGAGAGAGACAGAGAAACAGTGTCTCAGGGCGCAGCTTGTGAAGCGCCGTTCCCCAAATGGATCCTGGCGTAGCTAATGCCTGGAATGCCGCTGGCATGGCCCAACACATCCAGCATTTCCGAGGGCGCGGAGCCGCCGCGTTCGCACGCCGTAAAATAGGTTGTCAGGGGATGCTTGAGCGGGACGCGCACAGGCTCGCTGAGGCGGCCGTCGGCGAAGATTTCTCGCAGCCGATTTTCATTCACAGGCTCGCCGGCGGCATTCTTGCCGCGCACATAATAAAAGACGAACAGGCGCCCCGTGGGCGTCGCGTGAAAACGCGCCCAGCCAGGGATTTCCTGGCTTTCTTGTTTTTCGCCGCCAAAAGCCAGCCGCATCTTGTGCACAACACGCCCCTGCTCAATTATGCCATACATCAATGCAAATGTTTGCGGCTCCTGCGGGAAAAATTTATCGCGCACGCGCGTATCCCACACGCTCTGTTCCAGCCACAAAATGTGTGCCCGGCCCTGCTTATCCAGCCACAAATCCAGATTAGTGATGTGGCCGCAGGTGCGATCACAATCGGCAATTTTTATCCATTCGCTGAAAGGCTGGCGCGTCAGATCCGGCGTCCAGCAATAATACAGGCGCCGAAAATCATAATCCCAGGCCGTGCGTCCCGGCAAGGTGCGCTTGAATTCGCGCCATTCGCGCACCCATTCTATAATATCGCTGACGCCCAGCACATGGACGGCGCGCTGGCGCAGAGCAATTTGTTGATAACAGATGCGAATGGGCTCGGGCTTTTCAAATTCCGCTCCCCAGGGCATTTTCACAACGCCACAATGACTCCATTCGCCCGTGCGATTAAGAAAACTCCAATAGGCGCAATCATAGCCGACATTTTGCCAGTACAGGGCTTCATTGTGGCTCGAATCCACAGCAAAGCCGCGATAGGAGTGTTCCGTAAACGCGGGGGCGCCCTCCCAGCGCGGCAATGACAGGCGCGGCGGGGCTTGAGGCTGTCTGGCGTCAAAAAGCAAAAGCTGCGGCTGCGCCGGCCCATTATAATCTTCAGGCGCAGTCAAAGTGGGATTGCTGGTCAACAGCAGCCGCCCGTCGGAAAAAACGCCCAGGGGGCAGGGCTCCCGCTGGCGGCCTGTCGGATCTTTTTGCAGCAGCTCCGCACTCTGCTCGCCCAAGCGCCACAAAGTCCAGCGCACATTATTCAACGGCTTTTGCCCTGGAATGACTTCAATGCCGCTGGCAAAGACTTCCTGGCCCCAGCGAACGAGACATGTGGAGCCGTAGCACCACATAGGCCCTGCGCCGTTATTCGGATTGCCGCAATCGTAAACAGGATATTCAGTTTCCACAACGGGCTGTAGCGTCGTTTGCGCCTCCATCACACTGCTCACTCCCAACAACAAAATGCTCCAGACGAAAATCCGCATATCTGCCTCCCCCTTCCGCGTCTGGCAAAAACAGACGGCTCCAATTCTTTGAAGCCGTCTGTCCTCCCTCCCTTTAACGCCCGAGCGCTTTCTTTCATAAGGGCGCAGGGAGATTCGCGTCTTTTTAGCTTATCGGCAATGCCGCTGAGGAAACAGCGGCCACAGTCCCTTTAGCTCATATCAATTTCCACATTGTTCGCCACAGGCCCCCAGATTGTGTAATCCGTGCGGCAAGTTTGCAGGATAGAGGCCGGCACATATTTGTTGGGATAGCAATGCGCCGCCAGGCGAGCGATGAAGCGCTGCCAGCTCATATTTGTCCCGCGGCCGCACATGCCGTCCAGCCAGAAGCTGCGATGTTTGGCGCCCAGAATGTCTGCGGGGGCGATTGTTGCCGCTTTGGGCGGCACCCACGACCAGTCGCCGCCGAAACTATGCAGCGCATTCTGCATGATTGTCATCGGATGCAGCTCCACAATCTGGGCTTTGGCCTGCTTGTATTCTTCCAGATCGGCATAATTGTCGCCCAGATGGCTTTCAAAGAAAGCGATGTGGCCGCACCAGCCCACACCGCCATAGCAACAATCTGCGCCGCCGGTCTCGGCAATCATATCCGAATAGCGATTGATGTTCTCGGTGGTGGGGAAATGAATGTTTTCAGGCTTGGGGCGCAAATCCTCGCGTATGCGGCCAAAGAAATTCTGCCACATCGCAGCCTGGAAAGAGCCCTCCCAATCCAGCGGCGCCGTCTGGCCATTCTCATCGGCATATTCGTCCATATTGAATGTAATCACATGCTTGCAGTCAATATTCAGCCGATTGATGATGTTGGCGGCAATGGCATATTGCGGCACGGGTCCCACCGGCAAAATCAACACACATTGCCGGCCCTCCTCCGCCGCCTGCACGATGCGGCTCACAATGTCCAGGGCAAACTCCGCATAGAAAATCTCAATGTCCTCAATGAGACGAATCTTGAAGTCTGGATTAGGATGTTTTGTAATGTCTTCCTTCTTGATGGCGCGGCAGCGCGCACATTCTTCTTTGTCCCGAAACGAGATGAATTTGCTCAAATCGGGCTGAAAAGCCATTGCATTCCACCTCCTGCAGAAATTATGTGGATTTTCTGTTCTTCGCATGCTTTTTCCTTCCCTGCTTTTCTCAAAAGACAAAAAAATAATTTTTGGGGAAGCCAAAAATTTCTGCAAACAGTAAAGGAGAATCTCCTTTAGAGGTTAAATTAAAATGAAAATCTTCAAATCATGAACAGGAGGGCTCTCCCATGTCTCGCTGCCGCCTGCTGCTGTTTGTCCTGTTATGGCTTGCGTCCTGCTTGAATTTTCTGATTTCGGTGAGCTGGGCAGCGGGGCCGGGCTTTGGCGTGATTTTCTTCAACAATGCTCATCCTGTTTTTTCGGCTCCGCCTGGCCATAGCGCGGGCGATTGGGAATGGCGCCCTCTTTATGTCAACGATCCCGAACATTTCGCCATGCCTGCATATCCCACTTTAGTCGGCAAGGGGAATTATTGGTTCAGCGCTTCGGCCTGGAAAAGCAAAGTAAGCACAAATTGCCCCTGGACGGGGACAAGCTTGTATTGCCACAAAACAGGGCCTTCCTCTGTGTGGCGGCGCTATCAATCCACATTGTATTATCAGATTAACAATGCGCCCGTCCCTAATCCCACATCCGTGCCGGGCTACACCGTCCAGGATTATTATTACAATCGCTATGCCTCCAGCGACACAGTGCCGGCGCAGGCGTTGCCGGCGAACTGGTATCTGGACGATTTCCGCCGGATGGTCGTGGAGTCGGCGACGCGTTCGTATCAGGGCCTCGGCTCCTGGAATAAATTTGAAGATATGACACATCTGGCTGGCGTGGGGGCCGTAGCGGGCGGCGGCCTTGGCTATGTAGTGTTTCTGCTGTGTGAATATGCGCTCGTATTTAATTATGACGAAACAGTGCAGCGTCTCCATGAGCAGGCGGCCTTGTATCGCTCCTATTTTTCGCCCACAGAACATCACTTCTTCAGCCTCCATGATCCGACATACAATAAGCCGATTATTGTGCGGCGCAAAGTGCCCAATTACAGCGTGCCGAGCGGTGTGGATGCTTCTCTTTCGCCCACACGGGATTGCCCCGGCTCCTTTGTCTTTTCCTCCGGCGAGGCGGTTTCGTCAGGCTCTGCACAGGCGACGAAAAGCAAGAGCGTGACTATCAACGAAATCTTTACGACCGCCAGCATTCCCTTCCAGTTCTCCTTAGAAGCCCAGGACGACAGCGCCAGCAGCAATTCCCAGCTCAGCGGACGCTTCAGCGTGCGCGTCCATGCGCCCGCGGCCGGGGGCTTGCCTGAGCGCTGGCTGGTGTGCGAAGTCGCCGGCACGCCCGCGGGCCAATGGCTTGCGCCCTGGGGTTTTGTGGCGCAGAAAAATAGCCAGGCGGCCTGGAGTTCCACCGCTGATAATGGCGCCGCTGTAAGCACGAATTTTGCCCAGGGCGGACAGAATATCTTAAGCATTAACTGGTCGGGCGAGCTGGTCATTCGCGCCATTGATTTAGGCGTGGATCGGCTGGATAAAATAGAGTTCACAGTGGCCACAGAGGCGCAGGGGGGAATGAAAAGCACGGCGCGCGTGTGTCTGCAGCCGCAATTTTCGCGCAATATCGCGGAAGCTGGCCCCTGGCGTGTTGTCGCCACAGGCGCGGCTGTGAATTTCCAGGCGGAAACAAACGCTCTGCCCAGCAACGCACAAACTGTTTCCTATAGCTGGGAATTCGGCGACGGCGCCTCCGCGACAGGCCCGAACGCCACGCATGCCTTCACGCAGCCCGGTGTCTATGATGTCCTGTTGCGGGTGGATCCACAAGTCCCGGAGCAGGCGCCGAACAAGGAGCTATTTAACGACGCCCAAAAAGGCGTTTCGTATGACATCTGCCGCGTTTATGTGGGCGGAAGCCCTGGCGCCGCCGGCTCCACTAATGCCGCTCTTGTGTTCAGCGATTTGCGCTTTGAAGCCAAAGCCACGAGCGTCTCCGCAGGCAGTGTCACTGTTTCCTGGAAAACAAATGCGCCTGCAACTTCTCATATTAACTGGCGCTGGCTGCCGCCTGATTTTGCAGGCCCGCCCGCGCCGTATCAGGCCGGGACTGTAAACGACAATCGTCTTTTGACAGATCACAGCCTGACCTTTTCCATGCAAGGCTCTGATATTTTTGCTAATTGGCCCTATTTTCCCTTTTATATTCAAGTGGGCGGGAAATTGGCGCCGAATGATACAGCCATTATCTGGGCCACTCATGATAATAATGATTCCTGGTGGACTGTGCGCGCCCCTAAATACGGCGCACCGGCTAATGTTGTTTCGCTTCCGACGAGTCCCCTCACATTTTCCAATGTGAATTTTAAAGCGGGCGCAGGCCAAATTATCGCCACATGGCAAACGGATCGCCCGGCTACAGCCCAGATCCGTTGTGTGGACAGCCCCACGGCGACGCCGCGTGAAGCAAGCCGCGCTTCCTATGAGACGCAGCATCAACTCACAATATCTGGCCTCAGCAATGACAGGACCTATTATGTGACAATCGCGGGAACGCCGCAGGGCGGCGCTGCGCCTGTTGTGTGTATGAATAATGGCCTCAGCTATTGGCCCGTGTATGTCCCGCCGCTGTCTTCCGAAGGCAGCCGCTCCAGCAATTTGACAGGGGTGGAATATGCTCTGGCCACGCCAGAGGGCGGAGGACAGCAATACAAATATCAAGCTCAGCTCACAATGCCGGCGACCGTGCGCCTGTTGCGCCGTGTATTGCCGGACGGCGAATGGCAGCCCACGCCTTTTATCAGCGGCACGCTTCAGCCCAGCTGGATTTTGCCCACGGAAATCAATAAAGCCTATGAATTTGCCCTTGAGCAGCGAACAGGCAGCGGCCAGATATTCCGTTCTCGCTCCTGGACACACATCGCGGAGGCGCCCCCGCCGCCTCCCTCACAGCAAGCCGTCGGCAAGCCGATGGTCGCTTTTGTCGTGGAAGCGGCAGATGGCGCCACAATCGCGTTCCCGGCTCCGCTCGCGGGCACGCCTGTTATTCTTGTTTCCGCGACTTACAATGGCGAAGCGTTGGCAGCATGCGCTATAGATAATCGGCCTACAAAGTTCCGCCTTTCTTTGCGGGATGCAGACAATCGCCCCATCCGCCAGCGCGTGCCTGTAAGCGTCGTGGCTTATGTCCCGGGCGCAGAGGATAAGCTGCAGAAATTAATCCAGGGCGCATGCCAGCAATATGGCGACGGAGCCTCTATTCGCTTTGACACGCCCTTCCGCACGCCCCCTGTGATTGTGTGCAATGCCCAAACGGGTGGCGCAGCCGTGACAGCGGCGGCTGTGAATAACACAACAACAGGCTTCACCCTGAGCCTGAAAAATTTGTCGGGCGGCTCTGTGTCTAGCGCCTGGGTGCAATGGCTGGCGATTGCCTGCCCAGTAA
>CAZUOJ010000011.1:54027-59634 GCA_964622325.1 uncultured Armatimonadia bacterium | reverse complement strand
GGCGGCTCTGTGTCTAGCGCCTGGGTGCAATGGCTGGCGATTGCCTGCCCAGTAAATGTTTCCCTGCCCTCAGGCTCCTTATATATTGAAGGCCAGGTGCTTCAGGCCAATGACGGCCATGTGGCCTCCTTTGCGCGGCGTTTCCGCCAGACGCCGCCTGTCGTGTGCTCGGCCCAGCGGGCTATTCACGCCCTGCTGGCAGGGCCCAGCGTATGCAGTCAGACACAGGCACAATTCAGTCTGCGCAATCATGATAATCAGCCAGTGGACAATGCCTGGCTGCAATGGCTGGCGGTGGCCGCTCCATAACGGAATTTAAAAGCAATCCCTGTACAAGCGCCCTTGCCAGCCCGGAAAAAGGGAAATAAAAAATGCGCCGCTAAAAGCAAGGGGCAGGCATAAATATGCCTGCCCTCGTTCAACGCATTTCTTTCCCCTTTAATAAAAGGGCCTGCAGAGCCTGCCTTAGGCCTAAAAACAAATGAAGCGCCCTTGTTTGAGAAGCGCGCTGCCCACGGCCTTACGCAGCCAGGCGAATAAGCCGCCTGAACTTTTTTCTCGCTTCCGGGGCAGCGGGCCTGGGCAAAAAGCGCTGCCACCGCAGGCTGAATTTTTTGTGTCTGTCCTGTGCCAGGGCCCAAAAAGGACAGGACGCTATATCTTGCCCCACGGATCTTTGGGCAAAATCACGCAGCCGGCGCCCAGGGTTTGCTTGGGCTCGCCTGTGAATTTCATTTCAAAAACAGAGCAGAGCGGATCGGGCGGCTCAGCGGGAATGCCCTTCAAAAGCAGCCGATCTTTCTCCTGCACGAATTTTATCTGTTTGCGGCTGCCCATAATTTTGACAGATTGAATCTGGCAATGCAGTCCGCCGATGGAAAAATCCTGTCCTGGCCAGCGCAGGCAGTGAAAATACAAAGTATCGCCTTTGCGCGTGAAGGCGCCTGTGAATAGCCATTCCTGCTGCATCGGATCTGTGGCTTCGTAGATGGCTTCGCCGTATTTTTCCAGCCAGGCGCCGACTTGGCGCAAAATCCGTGGCTGAGGCGGCGCGATGATGCCTTCGGGGGAGGGGCCGCAATTGAGCAAAAGATTGCCGCCGCCCGCCGCACATTGCCGCAGCATACTGATAATCTGGCGGGCGGTGCGATATTCCGGCTCAATCGGCGCATAGCCCCACGAATCGTTAAATGTCATGCAGGCTTCCCACATCCGCTCCTCAGGCTTGATATGCCCTTCCGGGGTGCCAAAATCTCCGGGCAACTGATTGCGATTGTTGACAATGATGTCCGGCTGCAGCTCAAACACCATCTGATTCATTTTCTCCGATTCCCATTCCTCCGCCGTCAGCGGCCAGGCGACATCGTACCACATAATGTCAATTTTGCCATAATTGGTGAGCAATTCACGAATCTGGCCGTGGATGTATTCCACAAATCGCTGCCGCGCCTTTTCATTGAGCTTGCAACGAGCGCCATCGGGATGATGCCAATCCATTAACGAATAATAAAAGCCAATGCGCAAGCCCTCTTCCCGGCACGCCTCCACAAATTCCGCCACAAGATCCCGCTTGGGGCCCCGCTTAACGGCATTGTAATCCGTCAATTCGCTGTTAAATAAACAGAAGCCCTCGTGATGTTTTGTAGTCATCACCATATAGCGTTGCCCGGCCTGTTTGGCGAGCTTCGCCCATTTGCGGGCCGGCCAGGGCCCCGGCTTCCATGTATCGGCCAGCCGCTCATATTCCTCCACCGGAATCCGCTCGCGATTCATTACCCATTCGTGCCTGCCAAGCTGCGCATAAAGCCCCCAGTGGATAAACATCCCGAAACGAGCCTGGCGGAACCACGCCAGCCTTCTTTCCCGATCCTGTTCCGGCGTAAGCGATTTTTTGGCGGCAGACATAATCATTCTCCTCTCTATTCGCCTTTGAATGAAGTGCTATTTTTGGGCGCATTAGCCTTATCGGCAAAGCGGCGAGGCATGGGCCACCTGCTTGTGTACTTATTTTCATTCCTCCCCGCGGCCTGAACGCCTTCCCCTCAGATTTTGCTTCCGTAATTTTTTCTCACACACGCCCTTCCGCGATGATTCGCTCCACAAAATCCAGAAGCTTCGCAAAGGACGGATATTTCGGCGGGCGTTGCGCCCATTCTTCCACAAATTCGGCATGCTTTTGCCATTCCCTCTGATAACGGCGAATCTCCCGCCGGATGGCTTCCGGGCCTAGACGCTGCATATCAAATCGCCGCGGGCACAGCACGCCGCGTTTGTGCTGAATGCGGCCCTTGTTCTCTGTAAAAGGATAAATGCGGCATATTGTGGGCCGAATTTCGTAAATGCCACAACGGCGATGGGGCCCAATCTGCATTAAAAACGAACAGCCGCTGGAGCGGCCTGCCGGCGGCCGCAAGGCTAACGCCACAGGCTGTCCCCGCAGGGGAAATACAAAGGGCTTTTCCCGGGGATCCTCATCGATATAGCGCACGACAAAATCACGCACGGGGATTTGCAGTGCCCGCTGGATCCGGGCAATGTCCAGAATGTTGACAAGCACAGCCAGCTCCTGGCAGCACGCTCCTGCACACAGCTCACACGGATTGGCATGCTTGCGCGCCATCGTCGGGATTAATCCTCACGGCCAGCGAATTTGGCTCGGGCTTCAGCCATGACGGCCTTAATCTGCCGTTTTTGTTCGTCGGAAAGTGTACATTGATTTTCTGCGGTGGCGGCCAGCTTCTTGGCTTTGGCCCGGGCATTATCCAGCATTGTGCGCGGCTCTGGCGCCCAGGCCATTGGCACGCGCCGATCCAGCAATTCCGGCAGCCATAATTCCTGGCGAAAATGCCGCGCCGTATGCTCCTGAGGGAGGAAATATGCCCCCTGGGGCGCAATCTGAACAATCAATTCTTCGGCGATCGTCTCCGCCTCGACATCAATCCCCTGCAGCAGGCGCTCAAAATAGCTCATCAATTCCAGATCAATCACAAGTTGTGTTATGCTGCCCACATCGGCGTCCGCCAGCGTTGCCAGCGAGCCGAAGCTGCGCACGCCGCCACAGATTGCCCACATTGTATCCAGCGCCTTGTCCATAACGGCTTGAATATCGGGCTGCTTAGAAGAAGTGGTCGGCCCCCCAACAGCACGCCATGTCCCCCCAAACACATAGGCTCCCATCTGTGCCGATCCCAGCCGCAATAAAGCCACATCCGGGCCATTTTCGGCATGTATGCCCGAACGCATATCAAATGTCAACGGCCCGGCCGTCCAGCCGCACAAGCGGCCATCCAGCGCCAGACTCAGCGCATTGAGCGCCAGGCATTCGGCTGTAATGAGCGTCAGCGCGCCGGCTAATGTCACGGGCGTGGCGATCCCGGCGACGGGCATCGTCGCAAATTGAAAGGGCTGTCCCAATATCTCCCGCGCTTTCAGTCCGATTTCAATGTTCTCGCGCGTGAGCATAAAAGGCGTATTCGCCCAGCATTTCGTGGCAAAAACGGGATGTGTCCGCGCCTGTTCATAATCGCCTTCGCAAATGGCTTGTATTTCCAGAAAATACGGAATCATTTCCGCGTTATACACGGACACGCGCCACAAACGCTTGCTATTGAGCGCAATAAGGCCAAAAGTGAACAAATCGCGGCAGGCCGCTGGCACATCCTGGGGAATGAATGTAGGATGGGCGCGCCCCAGATGGGGGATGCTATCCACAATCCAGGAAAACAACGCCAGATCCTGCTGCGTGGCGGGCCGCAGCTTCTCTGTCTCCAGATCGCAACAATACAGCGCCTGCCCGGAAGTCATTTTTTCCAGCGCGTCAGTGTGCACTTCCGCCGGCCGCGGCGGGCCATTGCGGGCGCGCTGCTCCGCGATCGCCTGCAGCACTGTATCCCGCACAGACTCCGGGAAATATATCTTTTCGCCTTCAATTCGGCAGCCAAAATCTCTCACGGGCTGCATAAAGGCCTCGGGCCCCTGCGCCCGCAAGGGCACGCATGCCCAGACACGCTGCGCCGCCTGGAAAATCTGCTCCATTTCCTCATCATTGAGTACAGCCGGGCTATGCGTAAGCAGCTTCATTGTGTTTTTTGCGCGGCTCAGCGCGCAGACTTTTGGCGTAAAAAGTTCTCCGGGCGCATTGTTCCGGCCCTTTTTTCTATCCCATCAGCCGATGCGCGCATTCGGAGGCTTTCGCAATAATTTCCTGCTCATCAATATCCACAAATTGCCGCTGCCACAGCTTCACTTTGCCATCAATAATCACGCCCTCCACATCGCTGCTGCACGCGGCATACACAATTTGCGATTCCACATCAAATAGAGGCTGATTATGGGCGCCGGACAAATCCAGCAGAATGCAATCTGCGCGTTTGCCCACTTCCAGCGTCCCAATTTGTGCTTCCAGCCCCAGCGCTCTGGCGGAGCCAATGGTCGCCAAGCGCAAGGCTTCCCCGGCATTAACAACGGTGGGATTGCCGCTGTAGCCCTTGTGTATCAGCGCCGCCAGGCGCATCTCCTCCAGCAAATCCAGATTGTTATTGGAAGCCGCTCCATCAGTGCCCAGCCCCACACAGGCGCCAACCGCCAAAAGCTTGGGCAGCGGCGCAAAGCCACTGGCTAATTTCATATTGCTGCCCGGACAATGGGCTATGCCGACGCGTTTTTCGGCCAAAATCTGAATATCTTCTTCATTCAGATGCACGCAATGCGCCGCCGCCACATGCGCCTCAAAGACGCCTAAATCCGCCAGATGCCGTACGGGCGTTGCGCCGTGGGCGGCCAGGCTGTCCTGCACTTCCTGGGCTGTCTCGGCCAGATGAATATGTATGCTCAGCCCATGTTCCACGGCTGCTGCCGCCACGGCCGCGAGCAGATCGTCCGGACAGGTATAGGGCGCATGAGGCCCCAGCATGGGAGTCACAAGCCCCTGCCCACGCTCCCGCCATTCTAAAGTGAATTCCAGCGCCTGCTGCAGCAAGACATCTGAATCGCCAATAAAGCCCAACAGCACGCCCGAAGGCAGGGCACGCATCCCCAGATCTAACGCTGCCTGCGCCCCCTGTTCGGGATAATGATACATATCATTAAAACAGGTGATCCCCGCCCGCATCATCTCCACAATGCCCAGCGCTGTTCCCCAATACACATCTTCGGGCTGCAATTGCATTTCAATAGGCCAGATTTTCTCCTCCAGCCACGGCTGCAAGGGCATGTCATCGGCATAGCCCCGAAACAAAGTCATGGCCAGATGCGTATGCGCATTGACAAAGCCCGGCAAAAGCAGCCTCCCCTGCCCATCCAGCGGCCGCACTTCCTGCGCAACGGCGGGCGCGCCAGCGGGATCCCCTATATAGGTAATGACGCCCTCTTCCGCCAGCAACAGCCCGCGGGAAATGATTGTGCTGTCTGTTCCTGTCCAGATATCCACATTTTCAAGCCGCAAAATGCTCATCCTGAGGCCTCGCTCAAATGCTAAAAATAAAAAATAAGGCGAACTTTTTGCCTGTGAAAAGTGTTTATATATTTGGACGGAGCGCAAGCCCTAGCGCTCAAATGACATGCGCTGCTCAACTCCTCCCTCCCAGACGTGTCCCCCGCGCTCCGTCC